>DASVXR010000027.1:0-1707 GCA_036392595.1 Sphingomicrobium sp. | reverse complement strand
GCCGGCAGGCGATCCTCGAGGCGGCGCAGCTGAGTGGGACCGATGTGGAGATACTTTGTTCGAACGGCGCCGGGGACAAGGTCGAGCGCCGCACCATCGGCGAGCTACTCCCGCGGGGCTTCGGGCCGGCGAACCTCGAAGAGGCGCGCCCGGCCTAGCGCAGTCGCTGCACCAGCGTTTCGAAAACGGCGGGGTGAAGTGCCTGGACGAATTCAATCCCCGCAAGAAATCCGTCCACCCAGCAGACCAGGCCCTCCACCGCACTCAGGCCCTCGAACTTGATCCACACGCGCTCGTCGAGGGTCGGCCGCTCAACGAACTCGACCTTGCAGCCGAAGCGCGTCGCATCATAAGCGCGAACGCGATAGTTGAGCTGGCCGGCGCGTCTCAGGAACACCTGTGCGTTGATATGGATGCGCTCGGCCTTGCGGTCCAGCCGCGGACGCGCCGTCTCGCCGCTGCGGGGCGGGTGCCCCGAGCGAGGACCTGATCGATGACCGAGCATGGGCCAACGTCATCGACCAGACATTCTTCATGCGCGACAAAGGACTGGTCCATTCCGGATGCGATTCCGGTTGAGGATCAGACGAGCTTGATCTCGCGCAGCCGCTCCTGGAGGTAATCGTTAGCGGTGATCGGCGGCCATTTGGGCTGCTCTCCCGCCGGGACGGTGCCCGGCAGCGGCTCGATCAGGAAGTCCGAGCGAAAGTGCAGGAAGAAGGGCATCGAATAGCGCGAGCGGCCGCGGCGCTCGGGCGGCGGATTGACGACGCGGTGCGTGGTCGAGCGCAGCCGCCCGTTCGTCAGCCGCTGCAGCATGTCGCCGATATTGACCACCAGCTCGCCCGGCCTGGGTGACACAGGAATCCAGCGGCCGTCCTTCGTCAGCAGCTCGAGCCCCGTCTCCTCGGCGCCCAGCAGCAGAGTGATCGTGTTGATGTCCTCGTGCGCGCCCGCGCGGACATTGCTGCCCGGCTCGCCTTCGATCGGCGGATAATGGAGCAGGCGCATCACGGAATTGCCGTCGCGGACGGTGTCGATGAAATAATCCTCGTCGATCTTCAGGAAGCGGGCGATCGCCTTTAGGATCTTCAGGCCGGTCCGGTCGAAGGTCGCGAACAGCTCCCGGAAGGTATCCTTGAAGCTCTCGATCTCGGTCGGCCAGATATTGTCCGGCATGTGATCGCGGAACTTGTGCCCGGGCGGAAGGTCGCGCCCCACGTGCCAGAATTCCTTGAGGTCGAAGGCCGTCGCGCCCTTCGCCGTCTCGATCCCAAACGGCGTGTAGCCGCGCGCCCCGCCGCCGCCCGCGATGTGATACTTGCGCTTCACCTCCTCCGGCAGCGCGAAGAAGGCCTTCGCCTTGTCCTCGGCGCGATGGATGAGCTCGTCGGGAATCCCGTGGTCCGCCACGATCGCGAAGCCATATTCCTCGAAGCTTTGACCGAGCTTCTGCGCAAAGCCGTCGGGGTCTTGGTCGGCGTCCAACAAGGAAACGGACGCAATGTGGTCGGCGGTGATCGTGGCCATGCAATTTCCTTAACAGCTCCTCCCCGGAACGGGGAGGGGGACCAGCGAAGCTGGTGGAGGGGGCCTCTCATTGGCGCTGCGCAGCGGCGGGCCCCCTCCGTCAGTTCTTCGAACTGCCACCTCCCCGTCCCGGGGAGGATTCTTATGGAATCATCAGGCTCGCCAGCGCCGCGCTCA
>DASVXR010000026.1:0-4822 GCA_036392595.1 Sphingomicrobium sp. | reverse complement strand
CGCTCGCGCACGCGCGGCATGCGGGTCATGCCGCCGACGAGCACGACGTCGGCAACGTCCTTGGCCTCTATGCCGGCGTCCTTCAGCGCCTTCTTGCACGGCTCGATGGTGCGTTCGATGAGGTCGGCGACCAGTTTTTCGAGGTCGGCCCGGCTGATCGTCTCCACGAGGTGGAGCGGGGTGGTCGTGCCGCCTTCCATCCGCGCGGTGATGAAGGGCTGGTTGATCTCGGTCGTCGCGGCCGAGCTGAGTTCGATCTTGGCCTTCTCCGCCGCCTCCTTGAGCCGCTGCAGGGCAAGGCGATCGGTGCGAAGGTCGATATTCTCCTTCGCCTTGAACTTGTCGGCGAGCCAGTTGACGATGCGAGCGTCGAAGTCCTCGCCGCCGAGGAAGGTGTCGCCGTTGGTCGACTTCACCTCGAACACGCCGTCGCCGATCTCGAGGATCGAGATGTCGAACGTGCCGCCGCCGAGGTCGTAGACGGCGATCGTCTTGCCCTCTTCCTTCTCGAGCCCGTAGGCGAGAGCGGCCGCGGTCGGTTCGTTGATGATACGCAGCACTTCAAGGCCCGCGATCTGGCCGGCGTCCTTGGTCGCCTGGCGCTGCGCGTCGTTGAAGTAAGCGGGAACGGTGATGACCGCCTGGGTGACAGTCTCGCCGAGATAGGCCTCGGCGGTTTCCTTCATCTTCTGCAGGATGAAGGCGGAGATCTGCGACGGCGAATAATCCTTGCCGCCAGCCTGGACCCAGGCGTCGCCGTTCGCGCCCTTGGTGATCTTGTAGGGAACGAGCTCCATGTCCTTCTTGGTCATGGGATCGTCGAAGCGGCGGCCGATCAGGCGCTTCACCGCGAAAATCGTGTTGTCGGGATTGGTGACCGCCTGGCGCTTCGCCGGCTGCCCGATCAGGCGCTCGCCGTCCTTCGTGAAAGCGACCACCGAGGGGGTGGTCCGCGCGCCTTCCGCATTTTCGATGACCTTGGGCTTGCCGCCTTCCATTACGGCAACGCAGCTGTTGGTCGTGCCCAAGTCGATGCCAATGACCTTGGCCATGATTTTTCCCTCTCTTTTCAGCCCCTCTCGGCCCCTGTCAGGCAGCCGAAATGTTGATTTCGAGGGCGATATAGGTGCGCGACAAGCGGCGACAAGGAGCAGGCACAAGCAAGTGCCAACAAGGCGTTAACCATTGCGGCCGTATCCCGCGACCGTGGACAGGGTGGCATCCGGCGAGTGGCTGACTCGAAAGTTCGTCACGCACGGCGCGCTTGCGGGCGCGGCGGTCGGCGTTGGGATGCTGCTCTTCCTGTATCTGACCGCGCACGGGACGGTCGACGCCTACGGACGCGCGCTCGGCACCGACTTCAGCGTCTTCTGGAATGCCGGCCACCTCGCCAACTCGGGTCGGGCGGTCGATGCCTGGGACGTCGATAAGTTCAACGCCGCAGCTTACGCGACGCACGGAGCGCAGGTTCCGGCCTCGGCCTGGCTCTATCCCCCGGTCTTCCTGTTCGTCGCCTGCACGCTTGCTCTGCTGCCCTATGTCGCGGCCCTGATTAGCTGGCAGCTGGGAAGCCTTGCGCTCGCAGGCATGGCGCTGGCCGCGGTGCTCAAGGACCGCCGAGCCGCGCTCGCCGCGCTCGCCACGCCCCTCACTCCATTGCTGCTCGCCCACGGCCAGAATGCTTTCCTCACCGCCTCGCTTCTCGGCCTTGGCCTTGTCCTGCTCGATCGAAAACCAGCACTTGCCGGGAGCTGTTTCGGCCTGCTCGTCTACAAGCCGCAGCTCGCGCTGATGATCGGACCCATGCTCCTGCTCGGACGGCATTGGCGGGCGATCGCGAGCGCGGTCATCGTGGCGCTCACCCTGGTCGCCGCATCGACTTTGATCTGGGGAGTGGAAAGCTGGCAGGCGTTCCTCGCCACTCTGCCGCACAGCCGCCAATATATGGAAAGCGGCATCACCGACTTTTACCGCAGCGCGAGCCTGTTTGCCGCGGCGCGGCGCTGGGGCGCGAGTGTCCCGCTTAGCTATGCCGTGCAGGCGCTCGGCTTCGTTGCGGCCCTGCTGATCATTTTCGCGACACGCAAGTCGACGGCCAATCTGAGGAACGCCGCCGTCTGCGTCGCCGCCACGCTCTCGACCCCCTACCTGCTCGACTATGACATGGCGATCGCGGGCTTCGGCGCGGCTTTCCTCTATGCGGAGGGCGTCCGCTCCGGCTTCCGCAGCTACGAGAAGAGCATCCTCGCCTTCGTCTGGATCGCGCCCTGGTTCGCGCGTCCGGCCTCGCTCAACCTGTGGCTGCCGCTGGGCGCCACCGCCACCGTGCTGCTCGCCGCGCTGATCGCTCGGCGCGCCTGGTCAGGGCATCGCCATCCCGCCGTTGACGTGCAGGGTCTGGCCGGTGACGTAGCCGGCTTCGCGGCTGGCGAGATAGACGCACGCCGCGCCAATATCCTCGCCTGATCCCATCGCGCCCATCGGGATTCGCCCAAGGATGCTCTCGCGCTGCTGATCGTTGAGGGCGTCGGTCATCGCCGAGGTCATGAACCCGGGTGCGATCGCGTTCACCGTGATGTTCCTGCTGGCGAGCTCCTGCGCGACCGCCTTGGTCATGCCGATCAGGCCCGCCTTGGACGCGACATAGTTCGCCTGACCCGGATTGCCCGTCACTCCGACGACCGACGTGACCGAAATGATCCGGCCGAAGCGCGCCTTCATCATCGGTTTGGCCGCGGCCCGCATCAGCCGGAAGGCGGCCTCGAGGTTGATCCGGATCACGTCCTCGAACTCTTCGTCCTTCATGCGCATCAGCAGATTGTCGCGGGTGACCCCCGCATTGTTCACGAGGATGTCGAGCTTGCCGCCGAGAGCCTCCATGGCTGAGGGCACCAGCTGATCGACTGCTGCGCCGTCGCCGAGGTTGCACCCGATCGCCACATGATGGCCGCCGAGTTCCTCGCGGAAGCGCTCGAGCTTCTCGACATTGCTCCCAGAGACGGCGAGCCGCGCCCCCTGCCCCGCTAGCGCCTTCGCGATCGCGCTTCCGAGGCCTCCCGAAGCGCCGGTCACCAGCGCCGTCATCCCAGAGAGGTCGAACATCTATGCGATCTCCTTCGCCAGCGCTTCGACGTCTTCGATCGTCACGATGCTCGTGACCCTTGCGTCGGGCGCGATGCGCTTGAGCATCGAGCCGAGCACCTTGCCGCCGATCTCGACGAAGTCGTGCGCTCCGGCGTCGAACATGTTCGCGACGCTCTCGCGCCAGCGGACCATCCCGGTGACCTGGTCGACCAGCTGGTTGCGGATCGTGTCGGGGTCGCTCGTCGGCTCAGCCGTCACGTTCGCCACGAGCGGCGCCGAAGGAGCCTCCACGACGACATAGCTCAGCGCGTCGCGCATCGCCTCGGCCGCGGGCTGCATCAGCGGGCAGTGGAACGGCGCGGAGACCGGAAGCGGCACTGCCCGCTTCGCGCCCATCTCCTTCGCCATCTCGATCGCCCTGTCGATCGCGCCCTTGTGGCCGGAGATCACGACCTGGCTGGGGTCATTGTCGTTCGCGACGGTGCACACCTCGCCCTGCGCCGCGGCGTCCGCGATCTTCTGGGCGAGCGCCAGGTCGGCCCCGAGCAGCGCCGCCATTGCGCCCTGGCCCACCGGGACCGCCTGTTGCATCGCCTGCCCGCGCAACTTCAGCAGTTTCGCCGTCGTCGCGAGATCGAAGGACCCCGCCGCGCAAAGCGCCGAATATTCGCCGAGGCTGTGTCCGGCAACGAAGCTCGCGGCATCGGCGACGCGAACGCCCATCGTCCTCAGAACCGCGATCGAGTGCGCCATGATCGCGGGCTGGGCATTTTCGGTGAGCTTCAGCTCCTCGTCGGGCCCTTCCCGCATCAGCCGGAACAGGTGCTGGCCCAGCGCCTCGTCGACCTCGTCGAACGTGTCGCGCGCCGCGCGGCTCGCCTCGGCGAGGGCGGCTCCCATGCCCACGGACTGGCTGCCCTGGCCCGGAAAAATGAATGCGCGCATCTTCGCCCCTGCTATGAACCGCCCGGGCGACTAGGCCGGTGCGCCGCGATTGCCAAGGCGGGAGGGACATGAATGGCGAAGGATCGCGAAGCACGGCTGCTCGGCCCGTGGCTGACCTTCGCGCTCGTCATCGGCGGAGTCGTTGGCTCCGGCATCTTCTACCTCCCGGTCGCCCTCGCGCCGCTCGGCGCCAGCGTGCCGATCGGCTGGTTGATCGGCGGAATCGGAGTGATGGCGATCGCTTATTGCGCCTCCCGGATCGTGAGCCCCGACGGAGGAGGTCTGCAGGCCTATGTCGAGCACGAGCTCGGCCCGTCGGCTGGCTTCATGGTCACCTGGATGACGTGGAATTCGTCCTGGATCGGAGTGCCGGCAGTCGCGCTGGCGACCGCGGCGGCGATCGGCCGCGTGCTGCCGGGGCTTGCCCCTCACCTCGTCGCGCAGTCATTCCTCTTCATCATCTTCCTGACCCTCGTGAACCTCCGCGGGATCAAGGCCAGCGGTGAGCTCAACTTCGTCACTGTCCTGATCAAGGTCGTGCCGCTGATCGCGGTTGTCGCCATCGCGGCGATGCTGGGGCTGGGCGGAAAGCCGCTCAACGCCATCGACGTTCCTCCACCGTCCTTTGGCAACGTCGCGACCGCGACCGCGCTTTGCCTCTTTGCGCTGACCGGATTCGAATTCTCCATGTCTCCGGTCGGAAAGATCCGGAACCCGGAGCGCAATCTTGCACGGAGCCTGGTGATGGGCGTCGGAGCGGTCGCGATCATCTACCTGGTGACCACGGTTTCGC
>DASVXR010000025.1:0-6027 GCA_036392595.1 Sphingomicrobium sp. | reverse complement strand
ACCTGGGCTTCGATCGCGTCGTCTGGCTCGGCTCGGGCCTGCTGAACGACCATACCGACGGGCATGTCGACAATCTCGCGCGGTTCGTGGCGCCGGGTCGAATCGCGATTCCAACGCCAGCGAGTGATGACCCGAACGAAGCCGCCTACAAGGATGCCGAGCGCCGGGTGCGGGATGCCAAGCTCGACATCGTCAGCCTGCCCTCTCCGGGGCGGATCACTGACGAGAACGGCGACGTGATTCCGGCGAGCTACATGAATTTCTACATCGGCAATGCCGCGGTCGTGGTGCCGCAGTATGGCGCGGCGAACGACCGGGCGGCCGTCGACGCCGTCCAGGCGCTCTTCCCGGACCGCGTTGCAATCGGCCTCCGCGCCGACCACATCCTCACCGGCGGTGGAAGCTTCCACTGCATATCGCAGCAGGTTCCCGCATGACCAAGCTCACCGTCGCAGCGCTTCAGCTCGCCTTCACCGACGACACGGTCACGAACATCCGCGCGGTGAGCGAACTGGTGCGCGAGGCCGCCTCGAAGGGCGCCGAAGTCGTGCTTCCGCCAGAGCTTTTCGAAGGGCCCTATTTCTGCCGAGTCGAGGACGAGAGCCTCTTCGCCAACGCGCGGGCCGCGGCGGAGCATCCTTCGGTCATCGCGATGCAGGAGCTGGCGAAGGATCTGAAGATCTGGATTCCGACCAGCTTCTTCGAGGCTGACGGGCCGCACCATTACAATTCGCTCGCGATGGTCGGGCCGGATGGAAAGGTCGCCGGAATCTACCGCAAGAGCCACATTCCGGACGGCCCGGGCTACGAGGAGAAATTCTATTTCCGCCCCGGCAACACGGGCTTCAAGGTATGGCACGGCCCGCACATGTCGACCCTCGGAGTCGGCGTGTGCTGGGACCAGTGGTACCCGGAGACCGCTCGAGCGATGATGCTGATGGGCGCGGAGATCCTCTTCTATCCGACCGCGATCGGCTCCGAGCCGCACGACCCCGACCTCGACACCTCGCGGCTGTGGCGGCGGGCGATGATCGGCCACGCGGTTTCGAATGTCGTTCCCGTCGTCGCCGCAAACCGCATCGGCATCGAGGGCGGCCAGCGCTTCTACGGTCACAGCTTCATCTGCGACGAGCGCGGCGACATGCTCGCCGAGTTCGGAGCCGAGGAGACGGGCGCCCTGGTTGCCACCCTGGACCTCGCCGCGGCGAAGAAGCACCGCGCCGCCTTCGGCTTCTTCCGCGACCGGCGCCCAGAGCTTTACGGCCGCCTCGTGGAGGACCTTTAGAGCTTCAGCCGGTGGGTCTCCCGCCCCTGGTCAGCAGCCGTGAAGCCCAGGCTTTGATAGAGCCGCGCCGCTGCCTCGTTGGACGTATGCAGGCGCAGCACTCGAAAGTGCTTTCGCCCATGCTCGATGAGCATCGTCACCAATGTCCGGGCGATTCCGCCTCGACGGCACCTCGTGAGCACATAGACGTGCCGAAGCCGCGCCAGGCCGTCCTCCGGCTCGTAGGGATCGTGGCTGATCCCGCCGATACCGACCAGCTCACCCTCGGCGAAGGCACCGAGAAGGAGCTCGCCGGGACGTTCGAACCGCTCCGAGCCGTCGATCCAGCGATCGCGCAACCGGAACAGGAATCGGCCGTCAGACGAGCCCGCCTCGCCGAGCACTTCCTCGAACAGCGCGTCGGAATAGCGGACCGGCCGGATTTGATAGCTCATCGAAGCTCCAGCACCCGTTCGAACACGCCTTCGAACATGGCGGGCGTCAGCCTGCCCGTGTTCGTGTTCTGGCGCGAGCAATGATAGCTCGACAGTAGAAGTCGGCCATCCGGCGCGACTGCTTCGACGCCGTGCCCGAACTTCAGGCTGGCGAGTCCGAGCGCCTTGGCCGCGGCGCCGTGGGCGATTTGGCCCAGCGCGACGACCACGCGCAGGTTCGGCAGCGCCGAAAGCGACGGCTCAAGGTAATCATGACCGCAGGTCGCAACTTCGGATGGCAGAGGCTTGTTGACCGGCGGCAGGCATTTGACGGCATTGAGGATAAGTACGCCGACCAGGCGGAGGCCGTCCGCCGGGTCGCCGCGATATTCGCCCTCCGCAAGGCCGAGCTTCAGCAAGGTCGAGAACAGCAGGTCGCCCGCATAGTCCCCCGTGAACGGCCGCCCGGTACGGTTGGCGCCCCGCATTCCCGGCGCCAGGCCGATGATCGCGAGCCACGCCTCCGGATCGCCGAACGCCGGCACCGGCGCGTTCCACCAGTCCGGGTGCTCGGCTCGCATCTGCTCGCGAAACGCGACCAGCCGCGGGCAGAAAGGGCAATCGCGCGGGGCCTCTGCGTCGGGGATTGGCGACAGGTCGGCGGGGCTGGCGAAGCGCATCCCTCTGACCTAGGCGAGCGGTCGTGGCAGGCGCAACGCACCTCTACGCCATCGCAATCGGCTCCAACCGCGCGCACGGGCGCCACGGCCGGCCCACTGGCGTCGTTGAGGCAGCCATCGCCCGGCTGGACGAGGAATTCGGGCTCTTCGATGCTTCGCCGATCATCCTGAACGCGGCGCATGGCGGAGCCGGCCGCGACTTCGCCAATGCAGTCGCGCTGGTCGAAAGCGAGCTCGAGCCGTTGGAGATGCTGCGCCGGCTCAAGTCGATCGAACGCAGCTTCGGACGCCGTCCCGGCCGGCGCTGGGGCCCGCGCGTGCTCGACCTCGACGTGATATTGTGGAGTGGAGGCAAGTATCGCTCGCGGCGTCTGGCCATTCCTCATTCGCAGCTCGCAAGGCGGGGCTTCGTCCTTCAGCCTCTCGCCGCCATTGCTCCGGGCTGGCGTGTCGAGGGACCGCTCACCGCCCGCCACCTTGCCTATCGCTTGGCCCAGCGAGCGCCGGTCGCCTGACCTCACTCCTCCATTACCCGGCGCTGATTTTCATGACGGAAATGCTTGTCGAGGAACCGGTTGAGCGCCGTCATTTGAAGCAGGAAGCGGGATTCGGCCTCATCCATGCGTCCCGCAGCGGGTTTCGACTGCCACTCCTTGAAGAGGATCGCCCACCGCTTGCCGAGGCTGCCCGCTTGCCCGTTGGACTCAGTCTGCGGCCGGACCTGGTCGACCAGCGCCTTCGCCTCTGCAACGAGCCGCATCGCATCGGGAAACGCGACTTCTCCAGCTTCCGCTTTCTTGAGCAATTCACAGCGATAGGCGCGGCAGCGCGCCGGACGATCGGCGTAGACCGTGCAGCGGCACCCGTCGAACATCGGGCAAGGCTGACTGAAGCGCGTCTCGCCATCCTCTTTGGCCAGGTCGAAACCGAGACGGCCGATCTGCGCGACCTCCTCGTCGGCAACCGGCACCCAATCGAACAGCACGCCGTTGCAGCACAGGCCGCAACTGGCGCACAAAATGTTCGAAGGGCTTGCTTCCGCGGGTGTCCGGTCCATCGCCCCTCGAGCCTAGCATCTTTGCCCGCGAGAGACCTCAACGACTTGCCGGGGGCCGGTCGCAAGGGTAACCGCCCCTCCAGTGGGCCCATAGCTCAGTCGGTAGAGCAACTGACTTTTAATCAGTAGGTCGCTGGTTCGAATCCAGCTGGGCTCACCAGCTCTTGCGAAGAGTGGAGGGCGTTTGAGCAGTCCCGTTTACAGGCGTTCGGCCAAGTTGATGGAAGCGGATATCGGCAATGAGCTCGTCGCTCTCGACCCCGAGGCCGGCAATTGCTTCGGCTTCAACGAGGTCGCGACCTCGGTCTGGCGAAGCCTGGAGCAGCCGAAAACCTTCGATGAGCTCCGCGACGAGCTGCTCCGCGAATATGACGTCGGCTCGGAGCAATGCTCTCGCGAGCTGCAGATGTTGCTCGAAGACCTCATCTCCAGGCGCCTGGTCGAAAAGACCGAGGCCGCAGGGAACAACCTCTGATAACCCGCATTTGTGCTAGCCAGAATGAGCCCGTTTTTGTAAGTCTTGCTGACCTGGCTCGGAGGAGACTGCCGCGTGACGAAGAAGGAATGGCGGAAGCCCGAAGTAAAGAGCATCGCCGCCGGTTCGGCAGAGAATGGCGGGAAGGTTGGGGGCGACGCGCAATCCGGCGGCACCAAGTCCTAAGCCAAGAGCCTTTCGCGCGCATCCATAACAGCTGATGACGGCGATCGCCGGCGTCATCGGCGAAAACGTTCCTGAACTCGAGCACTGCTGCTCCGAAATCCTGCAATCCCTGAGTTGCTACGGCGCTTCGTCCGCGCGCCTACTGACCCTGACCGGTGCGGCGTTCGGCTGCGCCCTTCATGAACAGCTCCCGGAAGACGCATTCGGCCGCCAGCCTGTCCTTGGCGGCGACCGGTTCCTGCTCGTCGCGGACGTGCGGCTTGACAATCGCGAGGAGCTCGGGCCGGCGCTCGGATTGGACGGCGCGCGGCTCGCCTCCTTATCCGACGCCGATTTCCTTCTCGAATGCTGGATGCGCTGGCAGGAAGCCTGCCTCGACCGGATCCTGGGCGATTTCGCCTTCGCCGTCTGGGACGCACGGGAGCATCGCCTGACGCTGGTCCGCGATCCCACCGGGCAACGGCCGCTCTTCTTCGCCATGAGCGGCACCGACGTCGCCTTCGCGTCCATGCCGGCGGCGCTGTTGGGCTGGCCGCGCCTGAGGGCGGCTTTCAACTTTGAACGTCTCGCCACGATGCTGATCGGAGCGATCGACCTGACGAGCGCGACATATTTCAGCGGAATTTCGCGCGTGCCCCCGGGCCACCTCGTGGCGATAGAGGCGGGTCGCGTGAGCGAGCGATGCTATTGGGTCCCCACGACCGAGCCGTTGCGGCTTTCCGACAGCGAGTTCGTCGAAGCCTATCACGAGCATCTCGACCGGGCAGTGCTTTCGCGGCTGCGGCGGGCATCCGGCGGGGTCGCGGTGCACCTCAGCTCGGGCTACGACAGCAGCGCCGTCGCCGCGGCGGCGACAAGACTGTCCGGCGAGTCAAAGCCTGTCGCCTTTACTGCCGCACCGAGGGCGGGGTTCAGCGGCCCGGTTCCCCGCAACCGAATTGCCGACGAATCCCGTCTCGCCGCCGAAACCGCGAAATTCCTCGGCATCGAGCATGTCGTCGTGCGGCCGGACAGCGGCATCCTGGAGCCGCTCCGGCGCCATGCCCGCCTCTACCAGGAACCCGACCGCAACGTGATCAACATGGAATGGTGGACCGCCATCCATTCGGCCGCGCGCGAGTCGGGGATCTCGACCTTGCTCGTCGCGCAGCTCGGGAATTTGACGCTCCACGCCGGCGGCCTGCCGACGCTGGCGGAGTGGCTCCGCCAAGGAGCGCTGCTCGACTGGTGGGCCGAGGCGAGAGCAGCGCGGCGAAGCGGAAGGACGCGCTGGCGCGGAATCCTGATCAATTCCTTCGACGGCTTCCTCGGCCCGAGAATCACTGGTTTCATCGACCAGCGCTTCCTCGGGGTTCCGCCCGACGAGCAAAGCTATGTCCGCCGCGAGTGGCTCGAGCGAATCCGCGGCCGATCGCGAAGTTCCGCGCGCGACCTGCTTCGCGGCAGTCCCGCCGAGCGGCGCCTGACATTGATCCGCGCGCAAGATATCGGGGTCTTCCGCAAGGGTGCGCTCGGCGAATCCGGCGTCGACGAGCGCGATCCGACCGCCGACCGGCGAGTGATCGAGATCAGCCTTCGACTGCCGCCGGAGCAGCTGCTCCACCGCGGAGAGTGGCGGCCGCTCGCACGCCGGGCCCTTGCCGGGCGCCTGCCCCGGAGCATCCTCGACCTGAACGAGCGCGGCTACCAGGGAGCCGACTGGTTCGAGCGCATTTCGAAAGCCGAAGCTCAGGCGCTGCTCGAGGAAATCGCCGGCAGCTCGGCCGCGACCGAGCTTCTGGACCTCCAGAGGATGCGCGCCGCCATCGATTCTTGGCCGTCGGCCGGCGCGGCCGACTTCAGGAGGCAGATACTCTATCGCACCCGGCTGTTGGCTGCGCTGTCCACGGGCGTCTTCCTTCAGGAATTCGAATCGTCGATGGCGGGCGCCT
>DASVXR010000024.1:0-1928 GCA_036392595.1 Sphingomicrobium sp. | reverse complement strand
GTGGGATCGGGATTCACCGGGGGTACGGCGACCCTCGGCTTCCTGCTTGCCGCCGAAGTGATTGCCGCGGCGGCTGTCGTGAGCGAGGCGGCGCTGATCTATGTCGCCCGCACGACGAACATGATCATCAGCCTGATCATGCTCGCGATGGAGGCGGGACTTGCCGCCGCTCTGATCCTCATCATGAAGAATGAGAACCTGCCGCAGGCCTGGCAGGCGACCGGGCCGGCGATCGGCCTCTGCGTCGCGCTTGGCTTTGCGTCCATCGCCAAGTCATCTTTGTTGAAGAAGCAGCTGGGCGCGCCCGTGAGCGGGTGGCGCTGGGATCTCGCATGGGCGACCGCTGCCGGTGTGGCTGCGGGTGCCGTTGTGCGCCTCTGGATTCCCGAGGGGTGGCAGTTGCTTCTCGGCGTTCCGACGATCCTGTTGGCGTTCTTCGCGGTGCTCTGGACAAAGGGTTTCGGCCCCGAGGACCGCGAGCTGTTCCGCTTGACGAAGACCGAGGTGCGCGAGCTCCGCGAAGCCGAGGAAGCCGCCCTCGCCCGCGACCAGATTGAGGACAGCATTATCTAATGGCGAAAGTGCCGCATCCCGGTGAAGAGCATCGCAAGACCGGCTTCATCCGCTGCGGCTATCACCTCTTCGTCGCGGATGGACCCGCCCGGCTGGATCACGGCGGTCGCCCCCGCTTCTACGGCGGCAAGAAGCCCGTCGGCGAAGGGGAAGAAGGCGTCGGAGGCGACGGCTGAGCCCACCGTGCGGGGCTCGGGCCAGCCGTTCGCCTCGGCGGCTTCGCGTGCGCGAATGGCAGCGATTCGGGCGCTGTCGCGACGGTTCATCTGGCCCGCGCCGATGCCCGCCGTGACTCCGTCCTTCGCATAAACGATTGCGTTCGACTTGACGTGCTTGGCGACACTCCAGGCGAAGAGGCAGTCGCGCACCTCCTGCTCGGTCGGCTGGCGCTTCGTCACGCATTTGAGCTGATCGCGGGTCACCATGCCCTTGTCGCGGTCCTGCACGAGCAGCCCGCCGGTGATCACCGCCATCGTCTGCCCCGCGCGCGACGGATCCGGTAGCTCGCCCGTCAGGAGGAGGCGAAGGTTCTTCTTCCTCGCGAAGATGGCTCGAGCGTCTTCGTCCGCTTCAGGCGCGACGACGACCTCGGTGAAGATGGCGCTGATCGCTTCGGCGGTGGCGGCGTCGAGCGGTCGGTTGGTCGCGACGATCCCGCCGAACGCCGAAACGCTGTCGCAGGCGAGCGCCTCCTTCCACGCCTCGAGCAGGCTGTCGCGCGTGGCAACCCCGCAAGGGTTGGCGTGCTTGACGATGACGACGGTCGGCGGCCCTTCGCGGAACTCGCTGACGAGCTCGAGCGCCGCATTGGCGTCATTCAGATTGTTGTAGCTGAGCTCCTTGCCCTGCACCTGGCGCGCCTGCGCGATGCCGGGGGCGCCGACGGCCTGCGGCAGATAGAGCGCGGCGTGCTGATGCGGATTCTCGCCGTAGCGAAGCTTGGTGCCGAGGCGGAGCGCGAGCGGCAGAGTCTGAGGGAAGCGCTCGCCGGAATCGGCGAAGGCGAACCAGCTGGCGATCGCCGAGTCATAAGCGGCCGTGTGGGAGAAGGCGCGCTTGGCGAGGGCACGGCGCAGATCGAGGCCAGTGGCGCCTCCTTTGGCGTCCAGCTCCTCGATCACCGCCTGATAGTCGCCCGGCTCGGTGACGACCGCGACCGCATCATGGTTCTTCGCGGCCGAGCGGATCATCGCGGGGCCGCCGATGTCGATATTCTCGATAATCTCGTCGCGCGCCGCGCCCTTCGCCACGGTCTGCGCGAACGGGTAGAGGTTGACGACGAGCAGGTCGATTGGTCCGATCCCGTGATTCGCCATCGCCTTCTCGTGATCGGCGTTGCCGCGGACGCCGAGAAG
>DASVXR010000023.1:0-4229 GCA_036392595.1 Sphingomicrobium sp. | reverse complement strand
CAGCGCGCCAAGCCGGAGCGGGCGAAAGGCCTCAGCCACAGCTTCGACATGCTCGGTGAGGCGGCGAAGACCTTTGAGGACGCGGATCGGTACGCTGACGCCTATCGGGGCGCTCTCGACCGCATCGCGAAGGAGGCGAAGGGCGGATTCAGGAAGTCGCCGGGCATCTCGGTCAAGCTGACGGCGCTCCATCCGCGTTACGAATATACGCACCAGCAGGAAGCGGTTGCCGCGGTGATTCCGGTCGTCCGCGAGCTAGCGCTCAAGGCCTCAAAGGCCGACGTGCATCTCACGATCGACGCCGAGGAAGCGGATCGCCTCGAACTCCAGATGGACGTGTTCGAGGCGCTGCTCGCCGAAGACGAGCTGTTCTCCAACGGCTGGGCGGGGTTCGGAATCGCGATCCAGGCCTATCAGAAGCGCGCCGCGCCTCTGTGCGACTGGGTTGCCGAAGCGGCGAGGGCGCATGGACGCAAGCTGATGGTCCGGCTCGTCAAGGGCGCTTACTGGGACACGGAGGTCAAGGCGGCGCAGGTCGCGGGACTGCCCGACTACCCCGTGTTCACGCGCAAGGTAGCGACCGACGTTTCGTACCTCGCGTGCGCGAAGAAGATGCTCGGCGCGAGCGACGTCATCTATCCGGCCTTCGCAACCCACAACGCGAACACCATCGGCCAGGTGAAGGCGCTCGCCGCCGGCCGTCCATTCGAGTTCCAGCGCCTCCACGGCATGGGTGAAGCGCTCTACGAGGAGCTGGCGAATCTAGAGCGGCATATCGGGGACGACCCGACGCCGGTGCGCATCTACGCTCCGGTTGGCAGCCACAAGGAGCTGCTCGCTTACCTCGTCCGCCGCCTGCTCGAGAACGGCGCCAATTCGAGTTTCGTCAACCGCATCGCCGACGAGCAGGTGTCGCTCGACGAGCTGGTCCGCGATCCGGTCGCCGAGCTCGACAAGCTGGAGCCGAAGCGCAACCCGAAGATCATTCTTCCGCGCGACGTATTCGGGAAGGAGCGGCGGAACAGCGCCGGCGTCGACCTTTCCGATCCGCTCGTGCGCGAGCCGCTGCTGGAGCGGCTGAAGGCGCTCGAAAGCCGCAAGTGGACCGCAAAGCCGACGCTTGGGAAAGGCGAGGCGAGGACAATTATGTCGCCTCACGACCGCCGGATCCAAGTCGGTACCGTCCATGAAGCGAGCGCCACCGACGTGGACCGCATGGTCCGCGCCGCCCACTCGGCGCAGGTCGAATGGGACGCGCTCGGCGGTGATGCGCGTGCCGGTCTGCTCGAGCGGACCGCCGACCTTTACGAGGAGCATCGCGAAGAGTTCTTCTCGCTGTGCATCCGCGAGGCCGGGAAGACTCTGATCGACGCGGTCCTCGAGGTGCGCGAGGCTGTCGACTTCCTCCGCTTCTACGCGGCCGAGGCGCGGCGGCAGTTCTCCAGGCCCATGCCGTTGCCTGGGCCGACCGGCGAGCAGAACGAGCTCCGCCTCCATGGACGCGGCGTCTTCGCCGCCATTTCGCCGTGGAATTTCCCGCTGGCGATCTTCACCGGCCTGACGTCGGCGCCGCTGGCTGCCGGCAATGCCGTTATCGCCAAACCGGCAGGTCAGACGCCGCTGATCGGCGCGCTGGCGGTCGAGCTGATGCAACAGGCAGGCATTCCCAGGGAAATCGTCCAGCTTGCACCCGGGTCGGGCAGAGTCGTCGGCGGAACGCTAACCGAGCATCCTTTGCTTGCGGGTGTCGTGTTCACCGGCTCGACCGAGACCGCGCGCATGATCAACCGCACGCTCGCCGGGCGCGACGGGCCGATCATCCCGTTCGTTGCCGAGACCGGCGGCCAGAATGCGATGATCGTCGATTCGTCGGCGCTTCCCGAGCAGGTGACGCGCGACGTTATCTCCTCAGCCTTCCAGAGCGCAGGCCAGCGCTGCTCCGCGCTGCGGGTCCTGTTCGTCCAGGAGGACGTCGCCGACGGCATGATCAAGATGATCGCGGGCGCGATGGAAGCGCTGAAGGTCGGCAATCCGAGCGATCTCGCGACCGATGTCGGCCCGGTGATCGACGAGCCCGCCAAGAAGCTGCTCGACGACCATGTGAAGTGGCTCGACAAGAATGCGAGACGGATCTGCGTCTTGAAGCAGCCACAGGAAGCGAAGAATGGCTGCTTCGTCGTTCCCGCCTTCTATGAGATCAAGTCGCTAAGCCAATTGAATCGCGAGAATTTCGGTCCGATCCTCCACGTCATCCGCTTCCCCGCCGAAGGGCTCGCCCAGGTCGTCGAGGACATCAATGCGACCGGCTACGGGCTGACGATCGGCCTGCAGAGCCGCATCGACACGGTCCGCGACTATGTCGAGGAGCATGCGCGGGTCGGGAACTTCTACGTCAATCGCAACCAGATCGGCGCGGTCGTCGAAAGCCAGCCGTTCGGCGGCGAGGGCCTCAGCGGCACCGGCCCGAAGGCTGGCGGCCCGCACTATGTCGCCCGCTTCGCGACCGAGCGCGTCACCTGCATCGACACGACCGCCGCGGGCGGAAACGCGAGCCTGATGGCCGCGCTCGAAGGATAAACGTCCCCCAGCGGGACGGTCCACACAGCCTTGTGGACCAGGAGCCCGACAAAGCGTTGATGGCCGTGCGGGGTGGTCTTTCTTGCGGAGACACGAACACACCTCGCCGGAGCGGCCGGGCCAAGCGTTCGGCCGCTTCGTTCGTGCTTGGGCTGACTTCAGCTAGTTGCTGCCGGCGGGGGCGTAGACAACCTTCCACTGGGTCGCTCCGGTCTTCTCGGCCGGCCGGTAGCTCGCCATGCGGGGGCCGCCCCAGCTGAAGGCGAAGTGGCTGTGGTCGCCTTCGTCGAGCGACTCGACGAGCGTGTAACCGGCCCTGAGGTAAGCTTCCTTGATCATCGCGTGATTGACGCCCGGCGCGCGAGCGATGTCGATGGCTCGGCCAAGCAGGTGATAGCTGTTCGGAACTCCGCCGACTTCGCGGTTGTGCTCGGGACTGCGGAAGGTGCTCGTCACTCGGCCCCAGTGGGCGCCGAGAGCGGCCGCGCTGGACAGGCTGAGCCTGCCGCTGCCGACCACCTCGTTCACGGCTGCCTCGGCCGCCCGCGCGGGCGCTTCCGGAACGCCGATCAGGCGGACTCCGAAATCGGTCTGCGACGATGGCGCCGACAAAGACGCGCTCAATGCGATGACTGCCCCAAGCACGGTAAGTACCCCCCGGGCCGCTTTATCTCATTGCGTTTTATCGCAATTTAAGCGGCTGCCGCAACCCGTGAAATCGGCATTTACCACATTAAAAGACATTTCGCCCCAAAGAGGGACCGAGCGGAGGACGCGTGCAAAGCAAGCATATCGCATTGATGGCCGATGTAGGCGAACGGTTGCTGCTCATCGTGCTGGCGGTGCCCTGGCTGATCGCCTTCGTGCGTTTCCTGCCGCGCGACCCGGGCCTCATCACCGCGATCCTGTCCGAAGGCGCGATGGTAGTGTTCATTCTCATCCGCAAACCCGGCCGAATCGCGCTCACGCCCTACGCCTTCACCATCGGATTTCTCGGAACCTGTTTCGCCTTGTTCGTGGGGCCGGTCCAGACGACGGTGGTCACCGATTTCAGCGAGGCCGTCATGCTGTTCGGCTTCCTGGTCAGCCTCAGCAGCAAGCTCTCGCTCAACCGGCGGTTCGGGATCGTGGCCGCGAACAGGGGCGTGCAGACGAAGTGGCCTTACTCCGTCGTGCGGCATCCCATGTACGCGGGCTATGTCATCACGCAGGTCGGCTTCTTCATGACCAGCCCGACGCTGTGGAACGCCTTCGTCTATGCCGTCGCCTGGACGCTGCAGATCCTCCGCATCTTCGAGGAGGAGAAGCTGCTTGGGCAAGACGACCTCTACAAGGCGTTTGCGCAGCGCGTGCGCTACCGCCTGGTGCCGGGACTCTTCTAACTAGTCGCGCTCGAGCACGGCCTCCGGTCGCGGCGCGAGGATATAGGGCCCATCGTGACGGGATGAGCGGATGGCCTGCCGGAGCCTGTCTCCGGAAACCGCGCGTCCATATTCGAACAGGCAGAGCTCGCCCCACGGCGCCGGGATGAAGCCAAGCACGCTCATGGACTTCTCCGCGAGGAGCCTCACCGCGCCGGAAGGAAGGCCGCCGCCATGCAGTAGCTGCGCGCATGTGGTGTTCGAATCGTAGAGCAGGAAGCGGCTGTTCGA
>DASVXR010000022.1:0-4964 GCA_036392595.1 Sphingomicrobium sp. | reverse complement strand
GCGATCAACAGCTGGATCGGCGAAGAGGTCCGCCCGGTAGCCGCCGAAGCGAGCGTCGGCACCGACCTCGGCCGCCACAAGCTGCGCGCGACCGCCGCCCTGATGGCCGCCAACGACACCTCCGGCACCTTGCTGACCTATCGCGGCTGGGCGCTGCACGACACCACCACGCTCGCCTTCCACCGCCAGCCCCTGCCACCGCTCGACGATGATATCGCCGAGTATCAAGCTCGGTTCACTCATCCCTTGCTCGACCTGCACGCCGGCTTTGCGCATCGGCCGGGCTATTATGCCAAGCTCGACTGGGCGCCGCCGGTCCCGGTCCGCATCGAGCTGTTCCGATACGACAACCGGGCAAGCCTCGACGACGTCAACGCCGACAAGGAATGGGGCTGGCGCACGCGCTTCAACCACATCGGCATCGTCACCGACCTCGGGTCGAACACGCAGCTGAAGGCACAGGCCCTCGGGGGCACGACCCTGATGGGCCCGCGCGAGGATGACGGCCGCACCTGGGTGGCCAATCGCTTTCGCTCCGCCTTCGCGATGCTGGTGCATGGTTTCGGACCAGTCGGCGTTGCCGTTCGCGCCGAAGCGTTCGGCACGCGCAACCGGGGCAGCGACGTGGGTGACGAATATGATGAGACCGGCTGGTCGGTGATGATCGCGGCAAAGCGCAAATGGGGGCCGATCACCGGCCTCGTCGAGCTGCTCCACGTCTCGAGCAAGCGCGAGAACCGGGGAGATGCCGGCCTCGACCCGCGGCAGCGCCAGACGCAGCTCCAGGCGGAAGTGCGAATGCGCTGGTAACCATCTCCGTGAGGGGAGGCGTTTACCGTCTGGCGCTTAATCTTGCTCGATGTTGCCGAAACTCATGCTCTTCGCGGCTGGAATCGGCCTGTCCGCGTCCGTTGCTGCAGCGCCGCTCGCCGTTCGAGTGGTGGACGCCTCCGGGCGGCCGGTGCGCGATGCCGTGGTGACCTTCTATCCGGCAGGCCAGGCGGCCCGTCCCCCGCGTGCCGGCGGCCATTTCGTCGTGTCGCAGCAGCATCTGCAGTTCCACCCCTTCCTGACCATCGTGCCCGTCGGTGCCGACGTCACCTTCCCCAACCTCGATCCGACGAAGCACCACGTCTATTCCTTCTCGCCGGCGAAGAGGTTCGAGCTGAAGCTCTTCGCCAGGGACCAGTCGCGAACGGTCAATTTCGACAAGCCCGGAGTCGTCGCGCTCGGCTGCAACATCCACGACCAGATGAGCGCCTTCATCGTCGTCACCGACAGCGCCTGGACCGCCCGCACCAATGCGCAGGGCATCGCCGCGTTCAGCGACGCTCCCAGCGGCGCCGGGCGGGTGACGGTCTGGCATCCTTATCTCCGCGGGGTCGTGCAGCAGGCGCTGGCCGCGACGCAGCACAACGCCGCCTTTTCCCTTCGCCTTCGGCCGCCGCCGCCGATGCCCATGATGGGCTATTGAGCCATGCGCCCGTTCCGCTCGCTGAGCGCGCGGCTGACGGTCCAGTTCGCGCTGCTGTTCGCGGGCGCAATGCTTGCCGTGTCGGTGGCATTGTGGAGCTTCATTGCCAGTTCCGCGTCGAAAGAGGTCGAAAGCCAGCTGCAGTCGAGCGGCGCCGTCTATGACCGGCTGTGGCAACAGCGCGCGCACGAGCTGCAGAACGCCGCGCAGCTGCTCGCGCGGGACTTCGGCTTCCGGGCCGCCGTCGCGACCGGCGATGAGCCGACGATGCAGTCGGCGCTCGGCAATGCCGCCTCAAGGCTCAACGTCCGCAATGCCTTCATCGTCACGGCGGACGGGCGCGTCTCCGCCGTCGGTCCGTCGATCGGAAGGGCGCAATCGGAAGAACTGTGGGAGTCGCTCGACGAGGGGCGGCTGACCGGCGTCTCGCTGGTCGCGGGCCGTCCGCGCCAGCTGGTCGCGGCGCCGATCATGGCTCCGACGTTGATCGGCTGGGTGGTGTTCGCGGCGGACCTCGACAACCGCGAGATGCTCGGCCTCGAACGGCTCTCGGCCATTCCGCTTCGCGCCGCCGTGGTCGCGCGCGGCAACGGCCGCTGGTCGGAGGCCGCCGGAAGCATGTCGGCGTTGAGCGCGCAATCCATCGCCGGCGCCGACAGGCACGTCGGAAGCGGCGCCGCCTTCGAGATGACCGTCGCAGGCGAGCCCTCGATCGCTCTCGCCAAGGCGCTTCCGACCTTCTCCGACCGCGAGAGGGCGATCCTGCTGCTCGCATATCCGAGGGCCGAAGCGCTGGCGGATGCTCGCAAGCTGCAGCTTGCGCTTGCGGCGATGACGTTGCTCGGGCTGTTGCTCGTCGCCATCGCCACATGGAGGGCGGCCGGCCGGATCACTCAGCCTCTCGCCCGCCTCGACCAGGCCGCGGGACGCCTCGCGTCAGGCGAACATGTGCAGGTGCAGGTTCGCGGAACCGACGAGCTTGCCCGTCTCGCCGCCAGCTTCAACGAGATGGCCGGCAAGATCGCCGAGCGCGAGCAGCGCATCACTCAGCTTGCCTTCAACGACGTGCTCACCGGCCTTCCCAACCGGACCATGTTCCATCAGCAGCTGGACCATCTCTTCCGCACCGCCGAGGGAACGGGCGGGCTGTTCGCCCTTCATTGCCTCGACCTCGATCAGTTCAAGGTGATCAACGACACGCTGGGCCACCCGGCCGGCGACACCCTGCTCATTGAAACCGGGCGAAGGGTTCGGCAGGCGGCGCTCGGTCATTTCGTCGCTCGGCTCGGCGGCGACGAATTCGTCGTTCTTCAGGCCGTTGGCGACGATCGGAACGCCATCGACCGGCTCGCCCGCCAGATTATCCACGACATCGCCCAGCCTCTGACCGTCGAAGGCAATGAGATCATTCCGTCGACCAGCATCGGCATTGCGATTGCACCTGGGGACGGCGGCAATGGCGGCACTCTGCTGCGCAGCGCCGATCTCGCGCTCTATCGCGCCAAGGAAGCCGGCCGCGGAACCTATGCCTTCTTCGAGCAGAGCCTGAACGAGCGCGCCCAGCAGCGCCGTCAGCTCGAAAATGACCTGCGCGTGGCGGTGGAGCAGGGGCAATTCGAGCTCCACTACCAGCCCTTGTTCGACCTCGAGCAGAACCGGATCTGCTCCTTCGAGGCGCTGCTGCGCTGGAACCATCCCGAGCGCGGGCTCGTCTCGCCGGCCGAGTTCGTGCCCGTCGCCGAGGACATCGGGCTCATCTCCGCGATCGGCTCCTGGGTCATTCGCGAAGCCTGCACCCAGGCGGCTCACTGGCCCGACGACGTGCGCGTCGCGGTCAACGTCTCGCCGGTGCAGTTCCACCGCGGCACGCTGCACGACACGATCCTTCGCGCGCTCGCGGACAGCGGTCTCGCGCCAGGGCGGCTGGAGATCGAAATCACCGAGTCGATCTTCCTCGAAGGGAGCGAGGCGACGCTGAGGCTGCTTCACTCGCTTCGCTCGCTCGGAGTGCGCATCGCCCTCGACGATTTCGGAACGGGCTATTCGTCACTGAGCTATTTGCAGAGCTTCCCGTTCGACAAGCTGAAGATCGACCGGAGCTTCATCCACAACCTGCTCACCCGCGACGGCGCGAGCGCGATCGTTCGAGCGATCACCGAGCTTGCCCATGCGCTGAAAATCGAGACTACCGCGGAAGGCGTCGAGGAAACGGCGCAGCTGATGGAGCTTCGAGCTCACGGCTGCTCGTCGGTGCAGGGCTTCCTCTTCGCCGAGCCGATGAGTGCGGCCGACGTTGACCGCCTGTTCAGCGAGGGCGCCGCAGTCTTTCAGAACGTCGCCTGATTGCCGCTCCGGTCGAGGACTTCCTCGTTGATCTGGCCGATGCTCGTGCAGCCGGTCAGCGCCATGGCGACCCGCATCTCCGCATCGATGAGCTTCAGCACATGCGCGACGCCGGCCTGCCCGCTCGCGGCGAGCGCATAGGCCCAGGCGCGGCCAAGGAGCACGAAGTCCGCGCCGAGCGCGAGCATTCGCACCACGTCCAATCCCGACCGAACTCCCCCATCTACGAGGACGGGCATTCGCCCGGCAATGGCATCGGCAATGCGCGGAAGCGCCCGCGCGCTCGACAGAGCGCCGTCGAGCTGCCGCCCGCCGTGATTCGAGACGAGCACGGCATCGGCGCCGCTCTCCAGAGCCTGCCGAGCGTCGTCCTGATCCAGGACGCCCTTGATCACCAGCGGACCCTTCCACTCGCTCCGGACCCACTCGACATCCTTCCAGGTTACGCTGGCGTCGAAGTTGCGGGCGACCCAGCCCATCAAATCCTCCAGCGCAGCGCCCGAGCCGAGCAGGGGCTCGAGGTTGCCGAGCGTCAGCGGCCGGCCGCGCATGGCGACATCCCAGGCCCAATCCGGCCGGGCAGCCACTTGTCGGTACCGGCTGAACTTGCCTGCGATCGAACCGGACAGGCCTGAACGATAATCGCGATACCGGGTGCCGGGCACCGCAAGGTCGACCGTCAGGAGCAGCGCTCCGCAACCGGCCTGCGTCGCGCGAGCGATCATGTCGCGGACGAACTCGCGGTCCTTCACGATATACAGCTGGTACCAGAAGGGCGAACCGGTCTTCGCAGCGATCTCAGCAATGGAGCAGCCGCCGAGCGTCGAAAGGGAGAAAGGTATCCCTGCAGCATCCGCCGCCCGCGCCGCCTGCACCTCGCCGCGGCGGGCGTAGAGGCCGGACAGGGCCACGGGACCGAGGCCCACCGGCATCGACCAGCGCCTGCCGAACAGCTCGGTCGAAAGATCGATGTCAGAGACGTCGCGAAGCACGCGCTGTTTGAGCGCGACGGTCTGGAGGTCCTCGACGTTCCGCCGAAGCGTCACTTCGTCGTACGAACCGCCATCGAGATATTCGAAGAGGAAATGCGGCAGCCGCGCCTTGGCGAGCGCACGATAGTCGCTGACGGATGCGGCTCGTCTCATAT
>DASVXR010000021.1:0-2706 GCA_036392595.1 Sphingomicrobium sp. | reverse complement strand
CCTACGTCGACGGGGGCCCCGGGATCGCCCGCCGCATCGCCTATCTGACTCAGGACGAGCCCTGGCCGTCGTCGCCATCGGGCGGGCTCATGGTCTTCACCAGCGAGGCACGCACTCCGAGCCTCGGCATGCTGAGCCGCTACGGCATCGGAGAAGTTCGAGCGCTTTGACAGAGGAACTTGCGAGTCATTCGCGGTGGAATATCGCGGGAGCCGCCGCTAAATGGCGCTAAAGCGAGAGCAGGCATTGGATTACAACCGCATCTTCAAATCGGCCATCGAGCGGCTCCACGAAGAGGGCCGCTACCGCGTGTTCATCGACATCCTGCGGACCAAGGGCAGCTTCCCCAACGCGCAATGCTTCGGCGGCAATGGGCCCAAGCCGATCACCGTGTGGTGCTCGAACGACTATCTCTGCATGGGCCAGCACCCGACGGTCATCCAAGCCATGGAAAAGGCGCTGCACGACGTCGGCGCGGGCTCCGGCGGGACGCGCAACATCAGCGGCAATACTCACTATCATACCGAGCTCGAGGCCGAGCTCGCCGACCTACACGGCAAGGAAGGCGCGCTCCTGTTCACCTCGGGCTACGTCTCGAACGAGGCCGCTCTCTCGACGATCGGCAAGCTGCTCCCCGACTGCGTGATCTTCTCCGACGAGCTCAATCACGCCTCGATGATCGCCGGAATCAAGAACAGCGGCTGCGAGAAGCGCGTCTTCCGCCACAACGATCTCGAGCATCTCGAGGAGATGCTCGCCGCCGAGGATCCGGGTACGCCCAAGCTGATCGCGTTCGAGAGCGTCTATTCGATGGACGCCGACATCGCGCCGATCGCGGCCATCTGCGATCTTGCCGACAAATATAATGCGCTGACCTATCTCGACGAGGTGCACGCGGTCGGCATGTACGGCGAGCGCGGCGGTGGAATCTCCGATCGCGACGAGGTCGCCGGCCGGCTGACCATCATCGAAGGGACGCTCGGCAAGGCATTCGGGATCATGGGCGGCTATATCGCGGCCGACCGGATGATCATCGATTGCATCCGCAGCTACGCGCCGGGCTTCATCTTCACGACCTCGCTGTCGCCGGTGCTCGTCGCGGGCGCGCTGGCCAGCGTCCGCCACCTCAAGCAATCCTCGGAGGAGCGCCGCGCCCAGCAGGAAGCCGCGGCCATGCTCAAGGCCAAGTTCGCAGCCGCGGGCCTGCCGGCCATGCCGAGCGAGACTCACATCGTCCCGCTGCTCGTCGGCTGCCCCGTCAAGGCCAAGCGGATCAGCGACATCCTGCTCGCGGAGTACGGCCTTTACGTCCAGCCGATCAATTTCCCGACGGTGCCGCGCGGCACCGAGCGCCTCCGCTTCACGCCCGGGCCGCAGCACACTGCGGAGATGATGGACGAGCTCACGAACGCGCTCGTCGAAATCTGGAGCCGCGACGAGATCGAACTCGCGGCCTGAGCCTTGCGCTCCGTCGGGGTCCTCATTGTCACTTCCCTCGTGATCGCTAGCGGCTCACCGGCAATTTCGCGCGCACCTGAACGTCCCCGAGAGATCTCTCTCGTTGATGTGCATAGCCGTGCCGCCTGCCGGCGAGCGATCCCGGAGCGAGTCCTGCAACCCGTAATCGGCAAGCGGCATGTGTGCGACGAGATAGATTTCTCCGACACCCAGATCGAAACGGCTCGGTTCGATGTCGATGGTGACGGTGACCGGGACCTGATCATCAGGATAAGCGGAGGATTCTGGTGCGGCTCACATGGATGTTCGACCGACATCTACCTGTCGCAGGACGGGCGGCTGCATTGGGCCGAGCCGCCGCTGGTGACCGACGGTCCGGTCATGACATGCAAGGACGCCGGAAAGCAGGGTCTGCGCTTTGTCGCGACCGGCCCTTGCTTCATCTTCAAGCGGCCGAAGTCTGATTAAGACCGCGCACTGGCGAATCCTCGCCACGTGCCGTAGTCATTGTCCATGCGCATCGCACTCGCCGCCGATCATGCCGGCTACCTTCTGAAAGACGAACTCGCCAGCTGGCTGAGTGAGCAGGGTCACGACGTCACCGACCTCGGCACGAACGGGCCGGAGAGCGTGGATTATCCGCTTTTCGGCCGGAAAGTCGCAGAAGCTGTCGCATCCGGCCAGGCCGAACGCGGCATTGCCGTCTGCGGTACGGGCATCGGCATCTCAATCGCCGTGAACCGCGAGCCCAAATGCCGTTGCGCGCGCGTCGACGATCCGTTGTCGGCGCAGCTCGCCCGTGAGCATAATGACGCGAACGTGCTTGCGCTGGGCGCCCGGCTCATCGGCACGGAAATGGCCAAGGCCTGCGTCTCCCTCTTCCTCGGCACGGAGTTCGGTGGCGGCCGCCATCAACCCCGCGTCGATCAACTTTCCCACGAATTGCAGGACAGCGACTGATGGCCACCGCAGCCGACCTCGACCAGAAACAGAGCTACCGCGTCCCGCATGGCTTCTTCACCAGCGGCCTCAGCGAGATCGACCCCGCGGTCGAGGACGCGATCCACGACGAGCTCCGCCGAGAGCAGACTCAGATCGAGCTGATCGCTTCGGAGAATATCGTCAGCCGGGCGGTGCTCGAGGCCCAGGGCTCGGTGCTCACCAACAAATATGCCGAGGGCTACCCCGGTCGCCGCTATTATCAGGGCTGCGCGCCCTCGGACGCCGTCGAGACGTTGGCGATCGAGC
>DASVXR010000020.1:0-22077 GCA_036392595.1 Sphingomicrobium sp. | reverse complement strand
CGAGGCTCCACCGAGATGGCGACCGTGGCTCCTTCGCTCATGAGCTGCGCCAGGGCCTGGGCGAGCCGCATATGTGCCTGCTTGGAGTCGCCCATGACCCCAAGCGAACGTGGCTTGCCGTCGGCGGGAATGACCCAGAGCTGGTGCGAATGTCGCGGGTCGGCGGGCATGTCGCCAGCGATAGCGAGAACCAGCTGCCGGCTCATCGGGTCCCAGCTCGCGACCAGCATCGTCTGTTTCTGATCGCCGAGCATGGCGACCATCGGTGGAGATGCCGCGGACTGCCGCGCGTTCGGCACGACCGTTCGGGGCTGAACCAGCAGCACGATCGCGAGGCAGGCTGCGAGCGCCATCGCTGCACCCGCGATCCCGCGCCAAATCCCGACGCGCCGCTGCAGCTTCACGAGATTGTCGTTTGCCGCGGGTCCGCCGAGGCGCGCCTCGATTGCGCGCCAGACACCATCCGGCGGAGTCACAGGCTCGACCTCATTGAGCATCGGCGCCAGGCGCCCCGACCAGCGCGCGACTTCATCGCGGAATTCGGGGTCCCGTGCGGCCATCGCTCGCGCCTCGGCGAGCTCTTCCCCCTCAAGCACGCCGAGCGCGAGTTCGGCCGCGAGCTGGCTGGAATCTCCGTTCTGATCGCGCTTGTCAGTCATCGTTCCAGGCACCCGCGAAGGCGGATCAGCCCGCGCCTGATCCAGCTTTTCATCGTCCCCAGTGGCACGGACTCACGTTCGGCCAGCTCGCTGTAAGTTGCTCCCTCCAGGAAGGCGGCATGGATCATCGTTCGCGACCGCTCCTCGAGTTCGTCAAGGCACCGTGACAGTCGATCGGCTTCCTGCGCCTGCTCGACCAGCTCCAGCGCCGACAAGCCGGCGTCCGGAATCGAGGCGGCTTCGTCGAGCTCTTCACCGCCAATCGGCCGCTGACGCAGCCGGTCGATCGCCTTGTTCCGTGCAAGCACGCTGAGCCAGGTGATAGGGCTGGCCTTGGAGGCGTCGAACCGCGCTGCCTTCTGCCACACGGTCACATAAGCTTCCTGAAGCGCGTCCTGCGCGTCGGCTTCGCTGCCGAGGAGGCGAAGGCAGATGCCGTAAAGCTTGGCCGAGGTGCGCGCATAAACTTCCGAGAGCGCCCTGCGGTCACCGCGCGCGACCGCTTCGAGC
Source organism: Sphingomicrobium sp. (assembly GCA_036392595.1). GTDB lineage: Bacteria > Pseudomonadota > Alphaproteobacteria > Sphingomonadales > Sphingomonadaceae > Sphingomicrobium. The sequence continues at coordinate 20,908 of DASVXR010000020.1, read as the reverse complement.
AGGTTGACGAGCTCGAGGCTCTGGCTGGTCAGGTTCGGCGCCATTTCTGTCGCGCGGTTCATGGAGCAGAATTGTTAAGCCAAAAAACTGCTCGACGGGAGGGGTCGCCCCCTCCCATCAAGCCGCGGGCGCCTACGGCATCAGCACCGTGTCGACGACATGGATGACACCGTTCGATTGCATGACGTTGGCGATCGTGATGCGCGACTTGCCGCCTTTCGCATCGACGACGATCCAGCCCTTGCCGTTCTTGATGAACCGAAGGTCCTCGCCTTCCACGGTCTTGAGCGTAGCCGTCCCGTGGTTGCGCGCGGCCATTGCCGCGATCTGCTGAGCGGTGATCCGGCCGGGCACGACATGGTAGGTCAGGATATTCGTCAGCGCGTCCTTGTTCTCGGGCTTGACGAGCATGTCGACAGTGCCGGCCGGCAGCTTGGCGAAGGCGGCGTTGGTCGGGGCGAAGACGGTGAATGGCCCCTTGCCCGCCAAGGTGTCGACCAGCCCGGCGGCCTTCACCGCCGCCACCAGCGTGGTGTGGTCCTTCGAGTTGAGCGCGTTCTGGACGATGTTCTTCGTCGAATACATGGCCGCTCCGCCGACCATCGGATTGCCGACCGCCGGCGCATTCGCCAGCGCGAGCGCGAACCCCAGCGCCGCACCCAATTTGATGCTCTTCATGATATGCTCCCTTCTTCCTCACAGCTTTCGGTTGGCTGCGGGCGAAGGTACGGAGCTGCAGTGCGAGCGGATGCATCCGCTCCGCCCGTGCCGCCGTAACTGTGGCCGTTTGGGGTCGCCAAGAATGGTCGCGTGGCTAGCTGGCTTTAGTCACGGCTGAAAACCGCGTAGAGGGCGTGGGACGCGGTTGCGCCCGGCTGTCGGGGGACTCCGAATGGAGATGCAGCAGATTCGCTATTATGTGGCGCTGGCGGAGACGCTCAATTTCACCCGGGCGGCCGAACAGTGCAACGTCAGCCAGCCGGCCCTGACCCGGGCAATCCAGCAACTCGAATATGAGCTCGGCGGCCCATTGGTCCGCCGTGAGGGCCGTTACTCGCACCTAACGGAACTAGGTCAGAAGATGTTGCCGTTGCTGCGCCAATGCCATGACAGCGCAATCTCGGCCAAGACGCTGGCGACGGAAGTGAAGAAAGGCGAAGGATCCTGCCTGGCCATGGGCGTCGCGAACACGCTGGACCTCGCCTTGTTACTTGCGCCGCTCGTGGAGGTTTCACGGCAATTTCCGGGCATGCAGCTCAAGCTGAAACGAGGGAAGCCATCGCAAATCGCCGACATGTTGAAGTCGGGTGAGATTGAAATTGCGATCAGCGACCCACTGCCCGAAAGATGGGAACGGATCGACGCCTACCCAATGTTCACCGAAGCTTTCGACTTCATTGTCGGTCCCGACGACGAGACGGGGGGGAATGGCGCCACTGACGCGGATATGGAGAGGATAAGGGCATCGCGGCTGCTCGTTCACCGCGGAGCCGTCGCAACCCCAGACGAGGAAGAACATCTCTCGCGTGCGGGCATCGACCTGCGCAAGGCTCACCAAATCGACTCCTGCCGCGATCTCGAGGCGTTGGTCGTGGCCAATGTGGGTGTCGCGGTTGCGCCCTCAAGCGCCCTCCAGTCGAAGGCGCTGCGGCACGTTCCGTGCGCCGAGCTGGACCTGAAGCGTCAGATAGCGATCTACACGGTGGCCGGGCGTAGGCGGACTCCGGAGGCCGCGACCTTCCTTAACCTCGTGCGAAGCGCGGATTGGTCCGCGCTGGAACCGGCCTAGCTGGCTCTCCTCGCCGCTTCCACGATGGCCGTCAGCTCCATCCGCCGGCGATAATCGGCGTCGAATTGTGAAGCGACGATCTTCCCGTCGGTTCCCACCACGAACACGGCAGGGATCGGAAGCACCCAACCTTCGGTTCCCTGATAGCGAGGGACATCCCAACCGGCTGCAGCGATGAGCGATGACATTGCGTCATCGACGATGATTCCAAGGCCGAGCGACAAGGCATAGCCCGCGCCGGCATCCGTGAGCAGCGGGAAGTGCCCGCCGGCCTCTGCCTTCAAGAGTTTCGTGAACTGGCTCCGCTCCGCCGAGATCGCGAGAATCCGGGCCGGTGCAACATCGTCCTGGATCTCGGCGAGGCCGCAAATGCTGAGGCGACAATAAGGGCACCAGTGACCGCGATGAAAGACGATGACCTGCGGCGCGTTGGACAGCTCTTCCGCCAAGCTGACGAGCCGCCCGGTCTCGTCCGGCATCAGGAAGTCGGGCATCCGCTCGCCCGGCTTCGGTGCGGCGGTGCCCGCGCCTGCCTCCTTCAAACGGGTCACGAATGCATCGACTGCTTCCGCAAAGTCGGAGCTCAGGTTGCGAACGGTGTCGGCGACCAGGAGCAAGCGGTCCGCGAGTGGCGCGTCGAGTGCGCGGGCTTTCTCGAAAGCGGTATCCAATTCTGCGGCAAGCGAGGTCTGGAGCATGTGTGCCTCCGCCGACGACCTATTTATCATCCGGCGAGCACGCCGACTAGTTGTCGGCAGCCTTCGGCGCTGGGTCCTTCCGGCTATGATACCATCGCCTCAACGTCTTCGACCCACTCAGGAATGAAAGTGGGATTGGTGTTCGACCATCCGACGGCCGCCGCTTCACTGGCGGTGATCGAACCGAACAACGTCTTGCGGATCTCGGGGTGGAGGCAGGGCAAGGCGGCCGCCGCGAGGAAGGCGCTGGGCAGCCAGGAGCGAACCGAAGGACCGAGCAGCCTCTCATAGAGGAAGCGGTAGGCAGCGAAGCGTTCGATCTTCCCTTCGCCGAGATCGAAGGCCGTCATCGTGATCAGCGGACCGATGATCTCCGCCGTCGCATCGATACCGATGTCGTCGGGGACGCTGGTGCGGATCAGTTCCAGCAGCGTACGATAGAGCCTGCTCTGCGCTTCGATGCTCGCCGCTTCGGCCGAGTTGCGCGCCCAAGGGTCGGTCGCATCGACACCGCGCGCAGCCACGTCCATTGAACGGGCGATATAACGCTGCTCTGCCGGCGCGAATGCCGCAAAGTCCTTCATCTCGGAGAGCATCTGGGTCGCTTGGTTCGGGACCATTTCAGCACCTGCATGTTGAGCTGTTGCAGGTGCTTTTTCGCACGTCCGGCTGGTTCGCCTCCAATGCCTGTGCGGCATGACTGCGATAGCATCAGGGCAAGCTCAGCACGCGATCGACCGACAGCTTGCCGCCGCCGAGCGCGATCAAGGGGAGCAACAGGCCAGCCCAGCTGAGATGGGTCGGCCAGGCGTCCGGATAGACGAAGATCTCGATGATCGAAGTCATGATCAGCAGGGCCAAGGCGGCGAAGCGGGTGAACAGTCCAAGCACGAGCAGCAGGGGAAAGAGGTGCTCGCTGTAAGTCGCCGCGTAAGCGGCAATCTCGGGCTTCACCAGGGGCAGAGCGTAATCAGTGCGGAAGAGCTCGAACGCGGTGTCATTCACGGTGAGGAAACCGTCCACCTTCGTTCGGCCCGACATGAAGAAGACGGCGGCGATGCCCAATCGCTGCGTGAGCAGGAGGAGCGATGGCGGAAACAATTTCGCGGCCGTGGAGGCGAAAAGGTCGTAAGGCGCCCGCCAGATCGGCGCTTCCGTGCGGCTTGCCATGGTCAGCTCCTTTCTCGAGCAGGTGCGACGAACACGCCGAGTTTGACGAGCGATGCGAAGACCGAGCTGCAGTCCTCCTCGGGGTAGAGACGGGCGGCAGCCGCCATGCTGGCGCCGAGCGGCTCGCCGAGGCGAATTCCGGCAAGAAGGCGGTGAGCGGCCCGGCCAATCAAGGCGGCGTGGGATGTGAACGGCTTGGGACGAGCAAACAGCGCGCCCTCCGCCTTCCATTCCGGTGCGATCTCGGCCTGCGCGGAATCCTGGTGCGCGAGCCAGATGCTCATCGCCGGCGTGGAAAGCCAGCTGAAGCGGGTAGCGGGATGGAGGCGCAGAGTCGTACCCGGGAGCCTCGCCAATTGGGCGGCTAGCCCCTGCTGCAAGCGTTCTTCGTCGGCGGCAAACAAGGACGTGACGTGGAGACGCTCGACCTTGGCGACATCCGGCAGATAAGGGAGGTCGCCGATCCATTTCTGATGCAGGAGCCAGTCCGCGAACTCCGCTCCGTAGAGTGCGAGGACAGGATCTCCGGGCGGACAAGTCGACGCGAAATCGACGGCCACATGCTCGAACATTTCCTGGCCAATGATCTGCCGAACCACGGGATAATTTGCGCCGAGTGCTTCGACCGCGCCATGAATGACCGTATTGCGGTACACTGCCATTGCGCCGCGCGCCGGCCGGTCAAGCGCGCGCGCGAAGTCGCGCTGGAATCGTATGAGCTCAGGCTGCAAGGGCGATGTCCCCGATGAGGATGTGCTGGGCCCGACCGCGCTCGCGGATCAGTTCCGCGAAAGCGGGGACGTTCCCGTCACGCTCAATGAGCGTGGGTCGAGGACCGATTCGGTCTATCAGGCCTCGATAGAGAGACCAGACATGCTCGCTGACCGGCTCGTCGTGGCTGTCGATCAGCAAGGTGCCTTCAGCATCGCCCGAGTGGCCCGCAAGGTGGATCTCGCCCACCCGGTCAGCGGGAACGGACTCCAGCCATTCGACTGGATCGAAGCCGGTATTGTGGGCGCCGACCGCGACGTTATTCACGTCGATCAACAGGCCGCAGCCGCTGCGGCGGGCGAGCTCGGCGAGGAAGCTCGTCTCGCTCCAGCTGTGATCACGGAGCGCGAGGTAATGGGTGGGGTTCTCGATCAGTATCTGCCGGCCGAGAGTATCCTGGACGCGCTCGATATTCGCGGCGCAGCGCGCCAGCACCTCGTTGGTTCGCGGGACTGGAAGGAGATCGGGAAAGCAGCGTCCGTCGAGGCGCGACCAGGCCAGATGCTCGGAAACGAGCGCCGGCTCGAATCGGTCGACGAGCTGCTTGAGCGCTTCGAGATGACCGGGATCGGGCTCGGCGGCTCCGGCAAGCGACATGCCGACGCCGTGAAGCGAGATGTCGCGCCCGCCGCGAAGCCGTTCAAGCATCGCCAGGCGCGGACCACCGGCGACCATATAATTTTCGGCGTGGACCTCGAACCAAAGCCCCGCCGCCGGAGACGCGAGAGCCTCGTGATAATGTTGCGGTTTGAAGCCGAGGCCGGCGGCGGGAGTCATGGCGTCACCTGGCGATGGGGGTCAGCGAGCCGCCGCCCTTCGGCGTCTTGATGTTCGTGCAGGTGCCCTTGGCGACATATTTCCAGGCGTTGCCTGCATAGTCTTTCTTGGATGTGCCTGCACAGGTCGTGCCGGCTCCGGCGGCGCAGTCGTTCTTGCCGGCAAGCGAAACGCCATAGCACTTGTCCTTGCCGGGCTGCGGCTTGACTGGACCGCCGACGGCGGCGGTCGAAACGAGAGCCGCTGCGGCGCTCGCAATAGCAATGGTGCCAATCTTCATGTGAACCTCTCTCCTTCGGAAGAACCGGCCGAGAGACTCGTCCGAGTTCTGAAAGGCATTTTCGTGGAGGACGGCCCGCGCGTCACAGACCAAGAGGGCATTGGTTTCATGCGCGACGCGCATGAGTATCTCGCCCGCTTCTTTGTTAGGGTGAAGCAAGGTCGAACAGTGATCGACTGCTTGGGGACTGCCTTATGGAAATGCAGCAGGTCCGATATTTCGTGGCCCTGGCGCGGACGCTCAACTTCACGCGCGCGGCCGAGCAATGCAACGTCAGTCAGCCGGCCCTTACCCGTGCCATCCAGCAACTCGAGCATGAGCTCGGCGGCCCGCTATTTCACCGCGAGCGCGGCAACACCCACCTGTCCGAGCTCGGCCGGATGATGTTGCCCTATCTGCAATCGGTCGAAGAAAGCTGCCGCGCCGCTCGTGACCAGGCGCTCGCCGTGAAGCGGCTGGAGCGTGTGACGCTGACGATCGGCACGATGTGCACGATCGGGCCGCAGCTCATCTCCGAGCTGCTGGTCCGGTTCCGCACGCTGCATCCCGGCGCCGAAGTCAGGATCGTCGACGCCGGCGGGCCGCAGATGGTCGAAATGCTCGAGAGGGGCGACTTGGAAGTGGCCATTGTCGGGATCCCAGGCGAGCTCCCTGAAACGCTCCACCAATTGCCCATCTTCGAAGAGCGGTTCGTGATCCTGTTGCCTCCCAATCACCGGCTCGTCGCTTTCGACGAAGTCCCGGCGGCGGAGCTCGACAAGGAGCCTTACGTCAGCCGCTCCAATTGCGAAGTGTTCGAGCCAGTGCGCAAGGAATTGAACGACCGCGGCGTGTTCCTGCGGCAGGTGTTCAGCTCGCCCCGCGACGATTGGGTCCAGGGCATGATCAAGGCCGGGTTGGGCCTCGGCTTTTTCCCCGAGTTCAGCGTCACGGATCCTGATCTGGTGGTCCGGCCGCTGGTGAACCCGAGCTTCAACCGCACGATCTATCTGACGACCGTGCGCGGACGCCCTCACTCGCCTGCCGTGGGCGCGTTCGTCCAGGAGGCGCGCCGCTTCCGCTGGCCGACAACGCGCTTACCCGCAACCACCAGCGAGGCAACTGCCGTCCGTCAGCAGGTCATGGCAGTCGGTTAATGCATTCAGCGCCGCCGGGAAGCCCGCGTAGAGCGCCGTCTGCATCAGCACTTCGACGACTTCTTCGCGCGTGATGCCGACGCTCGCCGCGGCGCGGATGTGGCCGCGCAGCTGAGACATCGCGTTCCCGCGCGTGGCGAGCGCGGCGATCGCGATCAGTTCTCGACTGCGCAAGTCGAGCGAGTTCCTCGAGTAGAGGTCGCCAAAGGCGAACTCGATGGTCATCCTGGCGAAGTCTGGGGCAACTTCCGCAATTCCGCTCGACAGGAACTGATCCAGCTTCTCCGCTGCGAGCTGGCCGGCGACGTCGATGCCCCGGCGATAACGATCGCTCATTGAGCTTCCTTCTGACGCAACCCCAAGCCCAGAACGGCGGCCAGAGCCAGAGCGGCGAAGACGCCAGCGACAGCCGCGGGCCAGCCATAGCCGTCGAACAAGATCCCGATCACGGCGGCGCCCGCGAGCCCTCCGCAATAATAGGACGAGAGATAGAGCCCGCTAGCCGCAGCCTTGTGGCCTTGGGCGATGCGCCCGACGTGTCCAGTCGCCACGGCTTGCGCGAAGAAGGTGCCGATCCCGACGAGAGTCATCCCCGCGATCACTGAAAAGAGGCTTGGTACGAGCAGAAGGACGAGTCCGAGCAGGGCGATGCCCAGGCTGACGGTGCAAGCCGGTCCCGGCCCGGTCGAACGCGTCACTGTACCGGCGAGCGGAGTGGTGATCATCGACGGCAGGAACACCAGAAAGACCAGGCCGAGCGCCGTCATCGATAGCGCATTCGGCGGCCTCATCAGGACGAAGCCGACATAAGTGAAAACCCCGATAAAGCCGAAGAGGATCAGGAAGCCAATCGCGAACGTGCGCCGGAGAGCCGGATCCGCGAGCTGCTCGAGCCACGGTCCCCAGAAGCGACCTATGCGTGCCATCGGCTCAGGAGCGTTGCGGTGCAGCGCCACCGTCACCAGCGCCGCGCCGGCGAGGTTCAGCAACGCGAAGAAGAGGAAGCTTTGTTCGGCCCCGACGAGGCTCGCGACATAGGCTGCCGTGAGGCGCCCGACCAGGTTGCTTGCGACGACACCGGTCACGTAAGCGGCGAGCGCATTCGTAGTGCGAACGGCGCAACGTTCGGCGAGATGGGCCAGGGTTAACGTGAACGCCGCGGCCATGAAGAGGCCCTGCGTCACTCGCAGGATGGCGAAGACCGCGAGGTTAGGGGCGAAGGCCAGCAAGGCCGTAGGCACCGACAGGAAGAGGAGGCTCAGCCCGATCGCTCTCTTGCGCTCGAGCGCGCCGCTGACGACGCCCATCAAGAGGCCGGAAACCGCCATGCCGAGCGTGCTCGCGTTAGCGGCCAAGCCGATCTTCGCCGGCGCGACGGCATAAATCTGTGCGAGGCTCGGAAGGATCGCCTGCGTCGCGAACAAGTCGACGAGCGTCAGAAAGCCAATGACCGCGATAAGCAGCGACTGCCGAAGCGAAAGGCCTGGCGCCTGGGCGATGCGGGCGGGAAGGGCGATGTCAGGCATTGCGATGCACTCGTGAAATGGCGTCCCGCCGGGGGAAGCGGGACGCCTTGGATGGCCGGCGGAGGGGAGCGAGGGCGCCGGCCTGGGTTACTCACTTGCCGTGGAACACGTCGGACGAAAGCAGGACGGCGGGCACCTTACCGTGGTTGACCCAGTAATGGCTGAGGCTGTCGGCCTCGCGGCTGATGTCGCCCGCCTTGTGCTCGATCGGAGCGCCGCAGGCCGTGCTGTATTCTGTGATGGAACCACTCAGCGTGTAGATGAGCGCGGGGCGGTCCTTGTGGCTGTGGAGTGGAACGATTCCGCCGGGCTGAACGACCAGCCGGCGCGTGCGCAGCTGCCGTCCGTCGACGCCGATCTCCGGGCCGAGATCGACCGAGGAGATCACCATGTCGGTGACGCCCTTCGGCATCATCGGCGCATTGGCGAGATCCATAGAGCCAGGTTTCGGGCACTGGCCGGCGATCGCGGGCGAAGCGATGCCAGCCGCAACGGCAATGGCGGCCGTCGCAAGCTTGATGCTGAGGTTGAACATTGCCGTCTCCTTGAAAGTCTTGAATCTGATCGTCGGGGAAGGCCGGGCTGCAGGACGCGAGGGATTTCCTCTGTCTTCCCGTACGTCGTCGGCTGAGGAGCCGGCCTTCCCGACGCAGCATCAAAATGAAGGAACGGCACGCCCGGTGAAAATCGCAAGGCGGCATGGAGTCGATGCACGAAACGCATTTCCGCAATTCACAAGCGGGAAGCATCCTAGGTGCACGCTGAAAAAGGAGTGCACCCATGGACATGAAGGTCCAGCAACAATCACAGGTCGCGCTGCCGCTGACCGGCAGGATCGCCATCGTAACCGGCTCCACGAGCGGCATCGGCCTCGGTATCGCGCAAGCACTGGCGGGGGCCGGTGCTGACATCGTAATCAACGGCCTCGGTCAGCCGGAGGACATCGAGCGGGTCCTCGCCGAGCTTGAGCAGGGGCACCCCAACAGCCGCATCGTGTATAACGGCGCCAACCTGATGAAGGGCGATGAAGCGGCGGGCCTCGTCGAGCAGACGATCGCTGCGTTCGGGCGCGTCGACGTCCTCGTCAACAACGCTGGCATCCAGCACGTAAGCCCGATTGAGACGTTCCCGCCGGAGAAGTACGAGGCGATCATTGCGCTGAACCTGTCGGCAGCCTGGTACACCACGCGCGCTGCGTTCGGGGCGATGAAGCAGAACGGGTTCGGACGCATCATCAACGTCGCGTCCGCTCACGGGCTCGTCGCTTCGCCCTTCAAGAGCGCCTACGTCGCCGCCAAGCACGGCGTGCTCGGGCTTACCAAAACCGTCGCGCTGGAAGGTGCCGAGCATAACGTCACCTGCAACGCGATTTGCCCCGGCTACGTCTGGACGCCGCTCGTCGAGAACCAGATCGACGACACCGCGAAGGCGCGCGGGATCACGCGCGAGCAGGTGATTCGCGACGTGCTGCTCGCGGCGCAGCCTAACAAGCGATTCGCCGACATCGACGAGCTGGGCGCGCTTGCCGTGTTCCTTTGCGGACCAGGGGGTCGGTCGATCACCGGCGCCGCGTTGCCAGTCGACGGCGGCTGGACCGCTCATTGAGCGATCGATGAAGATTGCGAACACTCGCCCGCATGTCGTGATTGTCGGCGCCGGCTTCGGTGGGCTGGCCGCGGCGAAGCGGCTCGCCCGCCGCGACGTGGACGTGACGATTGTCGACAGGCGCAATCACCACGTCTTTCAGCCGCTGCTTTACCAGGTCGCGACGGCTGCCCTGTCGCCGGCCGATATCGCCGGCCCTATCCGCAGCATCTTCTCGGGGAGCGACAATATTCGCGTCGTGCTCGACGAGCTGACCGGAGTGGACACGCAGTCGAACCGCGTCCGTCTGGCCAGCGGCAAGAGTCTGCAATACGACTGGCTGATCCTCGCGACCGGAGCACGCCACAGTTATTTCGGTAATGACCAGTGGGCGCCTCACGCGCCCGGTCTCAAGTCGATCGAGGACGCGCTCGCGATCCGCCGGAATGTCCTCCTGGCGCTCGAACGCGCGGAGACGGAGACAGACGAGCAGCGTCGGAAAGCGCTGCTGACGTTCGTCATTATCGGCGGCGGTCCGACCGGCGTGGAGATGGCCGGCGCAGTCGCCGAGCTCGCACGGCGATCGGTATCGCGGGACTTCCGGAGCATCACTCCGCGCTGCTCGCGCGTGATATTGGTCGAAGCCGGCGACCGAATCCTGCCGAGCTTTCCAGAGACGCTGTCGAAAATGGCCGAGCAGTCGCTCGAGAAGCTTGGAGTCGAAGTTCGTCGGAAAACTCCGGTCAACGATATCGGTCGGGGCTATCTCGAATCAGCCGAGGAGCTGATTGTTGCCGAGACGATCGTCTGGGCGGCAGGGGTCCAGGCCTCGCCGGCCGCGCAATGGCTCTGCGCCTATCACGACAAGCGCGGCCGAGTGATCGTCGGAGTGGATCTTCGCGTACCGGGTCATCGCAACATCTTCGTCATCGGCGACACGGCGAATGTGGCCGGAACCGACGGCGCCCCGCTCCCCGGTGTCGCGCCAGTCGCCAAGCAGCAGGGCCGCTATGCTGCCGATTTCATTCTCGGGCGTCGGGACCATCCCTTCAGCTACCGAGATTTCGGCAATCTCGCGACGATCGGTCGAAGCAAGGCCGTCATCGACATGGGAGATCTCAAGCTCAGCGGCTTCATCGCCTGGCTGCTCTGGTGCGTCGCCCACGTCTGGTTCTTGATTGGCTTCCGAAGCCGGCTGGCGGTCACCATCAACTGGCTCTGGAACTACGTCACCTACCAGCGCAGCGCCCGTCTGATCACCGGCGAGATCTCGGCCGCGTCAGCCCCGCACGCGCAACCGCTCGAAAGGAAGTGCGCATGAAATCTTTCGCAAAGGAAGTGGCCGAGCTCGGCCAGACCGTCCTCGTCCTGCAAGGTGGCGGAGCCCTGGGTGCCTACCAGGTGGGAGTCTACGAAGCGCTGCACGAAGCGGGCATCGCGCCGAAGTGGGTGATCGGTACCTCGATCGGCGCCATCAACGCCGCACTGATCGTCGGCAGCAAGCCCGACGAGCGCATGCACAAGCTGTGCGATTTCTGGTCGCGCGTTCAGAACGACCATTTCGTGCCCGGCGGCCTGCCGTCGTGGCTCGCCACGGCGACGCGCAACATGATGGCCATCACGAGCGGCGTCCCGTCCTTCTTCAGCCCGAACCCGCTCGCTTTCGCGAGTCCCTATTACGAGCTCGGCGCAGAATCGGCCGGTTATTATTCCGTCTCGCCGCTCCGCCGCACGCTCGAGGAACTCGTCGATCTTAAGCAACTCAACAGCGGTGAAACGCGCATCACCGTCGGCGCATCCTGCGTGCGCACTGCGGAGATGCGCTATTTTGACTCCCGCGATATGCCGCTGTCGATCGACCACGTCATGGCTTCGGGAGCGCTTCCTCCGGGCTTTCCGCCAGTGCGCATCGACGGCGAGCTCTACTGGGATGGAGGAATTCTTTCTAACACCCCGGTGGAGGTCGTCTTCGACGACAATCCGCGCCGGAGCGGCCTGGTCTTCGCCGTGCACATCTGGAACCCTCACGGGCCGGAACCCGAGACGATCTGGGAGGTCATGAACCGGCAGAAGGACGTCCAATATTCGAGCCGGGCGGCAGCGCACATCAAGCGCCAGCGGCAGCTTCACCGGATGCGCCACGTCATTGCCGAGCTCAGCAAGATGGTTCCGGAGGAAAGGCGCCGCGATAATCGCTTCGCCGAGATGGCGTCCTACGGCTGCCTCACCAGGATGCATGTCGTGCGCCTCCTCGCTCCAGCCCTCGATCATGAAGACCACAGCAAGGACATCGACTTCAGCGCCCACGGTATCCGTCGCCGTCGCGAGGCCGGTTACAATGACACGATCGAGACCCTGGAAAAGGCCCCGTGGCGCAATCCGGTGGATGAGATCGAAGGCTTCATCCTGCACGAGGCGAGCGGCGGCCGAATGGTCGAAACTCCGGGCGTGCGATGATGCTGCAGCGGACCTCGAATTGCCGGCGCTCGATCGCCGTCCTGCTCGGATCCGTCCGGCGCGACCGCATGGGCTCGCGCGCCGCGCAACTGGTCGTCCGTGAGCTCGAGCGCCGCGGCCATGACGTGCATCTCGTCGATCCGCTGGAGCTGCAGCTCCCGCTCCTCGATCGCATGTACAAAGAGCATCCCTCTGGAGACGCGCCGGAGCCGCTGGAACGCCTTGCGGCGCTTTATCGCAGCGTCGACGGCTTTCTAGTCGTCAGCGCCGAGTACAATCACGGCATCCCGCCCGCGCTCAAGAACCTGCTCGACCATTTTCTCGAGGAGTATTTCTGGAGGCCTTCGGGGATCGTCTGCTACTCGGCGGGCAGCTTCGGCGGAGTGCGCGCGGCGATGCAGCTGCGCATGACCCTTGCCGAGCTTGGGATGCCGAGTATTCCGAGCGTGCTTCCGATCCCGCGGATCGGTGACGCGCTCACTGCTGACGGCATCGCGCAGCAGCCGATCACCGGGAAGTCGATGAACCGCTTCCTCGATGAGTTCCTGTGGTACGTGGGCGCGCTCGCGGAAGCGCGAAGTGAAGGCACTCCATATTAGCGGCGATACGCTCGGCGCATGAAGATCATGCCCAATCGCGATTTTCACTGAATCACTCGAAGCGCGACAATCGGCCGGTAGTCGAAAAGGAGACTGGCCATGCGCCGCAGATCGAAGAAGCTAGATGCGAAATTCCTCGCTGTATTGCTGCTCGCCGGACCGGCAACTGTCCTGTCGCCGATCCTGGCGCCGGTTCAGGCGGCGGTTCCGGTGGCGACTGCTGTCGCCGACGGCGTCGTCAAGCAGCGCAGCGACTATGGTTTCGACGAGACTGTCGTCCGATTGAAGGGCGACATCGCTTCCAAGGGCCTGCGTTTCTTCGATCAGATCGACCAGCAGGCGCTGGGGGCCGGGGCCAACCTCCCGATCAACCACTCGACCCTGCTGCTCTTCGGCAATCCGCCGCTTGGCGTGCAGTTCCTGCAGTCCAACCCCGTCGCCGGCCTCGATTGGCCCGTGCGGATGCTCGTCTCCCAGGATGACGACGGCACGGTGTGGATCAGTTGGACCGACTTCCACTTCGTCGCGGACCGTTACCAGCTCAAGGACCGCGACGCGCAGATCAAAATGGCGAGCGAAGTCGCCGCTTCGGTCGCCTCAGCCGCGAGGAAACAGCCATGAAAAACGCGAAATCGCCATCGCATATGTTGTCCGCCCAGCTCCCCCGTCGCGACATCGTCGCCATCTGCGTTTACCTCAACCGCAACAATGGACCGAAGTCGGTCGACGGCTGCGTGAGCCGCCCCGAATTCTTCCTCGACAGACTGGCGGCCGCGGCCCGCATGCAATGACGGCTGCCTCCGGCGGCATAGCTACTCAAGGGCGCCTCCCGCCGCTCGGTGGGGGGCTCCTTTGGCTTTACCGGGTCCTGTGGGCCACGCTGGCGCTTGCGGCGCTGCTTGTGCATGCATTGCTGCTCACCGAGCCGGCGATGGAGCCCGTCGTCCTAGCCCTTCGGCTAGTGAAGGCGGCGGTCATCTTCTCCGTCGTGACGATGCTGTTCAGGAAAAAGCAGCGGGACCCGGTTGCGGCTTTGCTATCGCTGGCTTTCCTTTGCTGGACGATCACCAGCAGCTTCGATTTTGCTGCGGCGGACCTGTGGCCAATGCTGCTCGACCGCATCCGGTTCATGTTGTTCGCGCTCGCCCTGCTGCTCTTTCCAGACCGCGAGTGGCGACCATCTTGGGGCCGTCACGTGGCCTTCTCCAGCATTGTCGTCGCTGGGTTGGGCATCCTCGAAGCGGCACGACTGCTTCCGACGCACCTGTTCCTGCCGCTTGCGATCGGATGCGTGCTTGCGGCCGTTGCAGCGCTGCTGGAATGTTACCGCACGGCTTCCTCCGAAGTGCTTCGCCAGCAGATGAAATGGGTGGCACTGGGTCTCGTTTCGGGGATCTCCTTGATCCTGGGTGCGCGAGCTGGCGACGCGTTCTCGCACGGCACGGCGTCCTTCGCATTGCCCGCGATTTGGGAAGGCATGTTCCAGGCCGGAATCGTCATCATCGCGGGAGGATTCCTGGTCTCGCTGCTGCGTTATCGGCTGTTTGATGCAGAAACGGCGATCAGCCGGTCCGCGGCCTATGCGACATTGACGATATCGCTGGTTGCGGTCTTCGCCGCGACCGAAGCGACGATCGAGAATGTCGGTCAGACCTATTTCGGAATGGGCCTTGGAAACGTTTCCGCCGCCGCGGCGGCAGCAGTCGCGGCTGTCCTTCTCAATCCGTTGCACGAGCGCATCGGCGGCTGGGCCGAACGGAGATTCCAGCGCGACCTCGTCCTTCTCAAGACCGAGCTTCCTCCCTTACTTGAAGACATTGCGGTGTCGGTGTCGCCGAATGAACTCGGTGATGCCGTCTTGCCGCGAATCTGCGAGGCGATCCACGCGAGACGTGCGGGCTTGCTGGTCGATGGATCGCTTATCTCGGTGGTCGGGATCGATCGGCCGCCAACAAGACGTGAACAGCCGGTCGACCGTCGCTTATCGCAGATCTTTCCAGTGCGGGTCCCACTCGGTTGCCCATTCTCGCGACTCCAGGGCTCCTTGTTGCTGGGCCCACGTCCGGATGGCAGTCTCCCTGGCAAGGACGACATGAACGCCGTCGAACACATCCTGCCGGCGCTTCGCCGCGCGCTGATCGTTTCCACGGCCCGAGAAGAAATGCGCACGGAAAATCTACGCGCGAGCAGGCGCGCGACCCAGAAGATCAACGAGCTTCACGCACGCGTTTTCGCCCTGGAAAGAGTCGCGCGGCGGACAGCTTAGGAATGGCGGAGCGGGAGGGATTCGAACCCTCGATACGGCTCTTCACCGTATACTCACTTTCCAGGCGAGCGCCTTCGACCACTCGGCCACCGCTCCGCAAATCGCTGGAAGGGCGCTCATCTAAGGGCCGAGTGAGCGGCGGGCAAGGTTGCCGGGCGTAACGACCGTCCCTAACTGCCGCATCCATGACACCTGCCGAGCGCCTCGCCGGAAGAACGCCGACCGATGCCGATATCGAAGCGATCGCCAGGGCCACGCTCGACGGCCTCCCCTCCCCGTTCCGCGAGAGCCTGAGCGACATCGTTCTGCGGGTCGAGCCGGTCGCCAATCCTGACACTGCGCGCAGTCTCGGCCTCAGGCACCCGATGCAGCTCAGCGGCCTCTATTCAGGCGTCCCGCTCAACCAGCAGAGCGTCACCCAGTCGGGCACGCTTCCGGAGCGTATCACGCTCTACAGCCGGCCGATCCTTGCCGAGTGGCAGTCGACGCGCTTCAGCCTCCAGCAAATCGTGTCGCACATCGTCATCCACGAGGTGGGGCATCATTTCGGCTTTTCCGACGACGACATGCATGCGCTCGAGGATGAGCCGGAGTGACGGCCCTGCTGAGCTTCGAAAAGGTGACCCTGCGGCGCGGCGGGCGGCTGCTGTTCGAAGAGCTCGACCTGGCGCTTGGCCCCGGCGAGGCGCTGCATGTCTCCGGACGCAACGGAAGCGGCAAGTCGAGCCTGATCCGGCTTGCGGCCGGCCTGCTGCACGCGGAGCGCGGCCGCGTCGAACGGTCAGCGCTGGCGCTTGCCGATGACAAGCTGGCGCTAGATCGCGAGCTGCCGCTGAAGCGGGCCCTTCGATTCTGGTCTCGGCCGGTGGACTCGGCGATGGACGCGCTCGGCATCGCTTATTTGGCGGAAGTGCCGGTCCGGCTCCTCTCGTCGGGCCAGGCCAAGCGTGCGGCACTGGCGCGAGTTGCGAGCTCGGGCGCCCCGCTGTGGCTGCTCGACGAGCCGTTGAATGGACTCGACAGCGACGGCGCGGAACGACTGGCCGCGCTGGTCAAGAGTCACCTCTCGTCCGGCGGAGCCACCCTGATTGCCTCCCACCAGCCGCTTGCCGGCGAGTGCCGGCAGCTGGCGCTCGGCCAATGATCGGCGCGCTCATCGCGCGCGACCTACGGCGCGCGTTCACCGGGGCCGCCTGGCTCCCGATGGCCTTCTTCCTGCTGGTCGCGGCCCTGATGCCGTTCGCCATCGGTCCCGACGCGCGGCTGCTGTCTGCGATCGGCCCGGGTGCATTGTGGATCGCCGCACTGACGGCCGCGCTGCTCCCGATAGAGCGCCTGGTCGAGCCGGACCGAGCCGACGGCGTGCTCGACCAGCTCGCTCTTCACGCCATGGCCGAGGAAAACATCGCGGCCGCCAAGATCGCCGCCCACTGGCTGACCTTCGCTCCGCTGCTGCTGATTGCCGCGGTCCCGGCCTCCGCCCTGCTCGCGATGGACGGCCCGGCGCTCGGAAGAACGGAGCTGGCACTGGCTGTCGGCACGCCGGGCCTGGCCGCTCTCGCCGTGGCAATTGCAGCCGTGACGGCCGGTCTGCCCCGCGCCGGCTCGCTCGCCGGGCTGCTGCTCCTGCCGCTCGCCGTTCCGCTGCTCATCTTCGGGGCGGCGAATGCGTTATTGCTGGAAGCGGCCGTGTCGTTGCTTCTGACCGCCGGAGCACCGTTCGTCGCCGGCGCAGCGATACGCGCGGCTAGGACCTAGACCACCTCGCGAAGATCGCCGTCGGGAGCAGCAGGCCGCGCCCCTCTTCGCGGACAGCCATCTCGCCCATTTCCACCGTTCCGCCGAGATCGCCCAGCGTCTGCTTCACCAGCTCGCCGATCGCGAGCGCGGACATGCGGACGGCATAGACGGTGAGCACGAGGAAGCGGCTGTTTTCGTCGAGAAGGCTGCGGCAGTCGGCGAGCAGAGGCGCGAGATTCTCCTCGAGCCGCCACACTTCACCGTTCGGTCCGCGCCCGAACTTGGGCGGGTCGAGCAGGATGCCGTCGTAACGGCGTTCTCGTCGCACATCGCGGGCGGTGAACTTGCCGGCATCGTCGACGATCCAGCGGATGGGCCGGTCGTCCAGTCCGGAGAGCTTCGCATTCTGCTTGCCCTGCTCGACCGACTTCTTGGACGCGTCGACGTGGACCAGCCGGGCGCCCGCATCGCTCAGAAGCAGGGTCCCGACGCCGGTGTAACCGAACAGGTTGAGCACGTCCGCGTCGGCCGAACGCTCCCGCATCCAGTCCCATTGCGGCGCCATGTCCGGGAAGAAAGCGAGGTGCCGGAACGGCGTCAGCGAGGCGTGGAAGCGCACGTTGCCGCGGGAGAGCTGCCACTCCTTGGGCACGGCGCGATGCTGGATCCAGCGGCCGCCCCCTTCCTCATCTGATCCCGGAAAAAAGGTGGCGTCCGGATCCCAGTCGCGGCGCGCAGGCGGCCACATGCCTTGGGGCTCGGGTCGGACGACGGTCACATCGCCGTAGCGCTCCAGCTTCTGCCCGTTCCCGCAGTCGATCAGCCCCCAATCGTCCCAGGGCTCGGCGACGATCGTCTTGAGGTCGCTCACGCCGCGAGCGCGAGCTGGGTCCCGACCGACGCCACTGCGGCCCGTCCGTCGAGCAGCGCCGCTCCGGCCGAGCGCGCCGCGGCGGCATCGACCGCGCGGATCTGCCCGAGCAGCTCCTCGAGGCTGAGGATGCGCCCGAACACCTCGACTGAGCGCGCCATCTGGTCGGCGCGGCCCTGCGCGGTTTCCATGGACATGAGCAGGCCTGCTTCGATCTGCGCCCTGGCGCGCGCCACCTCGGCATCGCCGAGTTTCTCGACGGCTTCCGCGAGGACCGATCGCGCAAGATGCATCGATTCAACCGCGCGGTTGCGATCGGCCGCGCAGCTGAGGCCAACGATTCCGGTGTCGGAATAAGCCTGCTGCCAGGCGCTGACCGAATAAGCGAGCCCGCGCTCCTCCCGCAGCTCCTGGAACAGGCGCGACGACATCCCCCCGCCGAGCGCCTGGACGAAGATCGACAGAGCCGGAAGGCGCGGGTCGTTCGCCGCCATTCCCGGCAGGCCCAGGCACCAGTGCGCCTGCTCGAACTCACGCCGGTCGTTGCGAACGCCGCCGGTGAACTCGGCTCGGCCGATCGGCACTCCCGGCCAATTCTCCATGTCGCCGAGAAGTCGCTCCGCGCATTTGAGCAGCGCGTCGGGATCGACCTTGCCGCTCGCCGAGAGGATCAGGCGCGACGCAATGAGCTCGTCGCGGATCCAGTTGAGGCAATCGTCGCGGGTAATCGTCCGAAGCGTTTCGGCGCGTCCGAGAACGGAACGCCCAAGCGGCTGGTCGGAAAAGGCCGCCTCGAACAGATGATCGTGGACGAGGTCGTCCGGCGCATCGACCGATTCGCCGAGCTCCGAGAGGATCACATCCTTCTCGCGCTCGATATGCTCCTCCGCCATGTGCGGCGCACGGAGGAAATCGCAGATCAGCTCACAGAGCAGCTCCGCGTCCTTCGCCAACGTCCGGCCGTAGAACACCGTCTGGTCGCGCGCCGTCCAGGCGTTGATCACCCCTCCGACGTCCTCGATTGCCTCGGCGATCTGGCGGGTGTCGCGCTTTCCGGCGCCCTTGAACACCATATGCTCAACAAGGTGCGCGAGCCCCGAGAGATGCTCGGGCTCGGAGCGGGAACCGACCATCGCGTAAAGGCCTATCGCAACGGACTCCGCACCGGCGAGCGGATCGACGGCGACCGCTATTCCATTCGGCAGGCGATGCAACTCGGCGGTCATTCTTTCGGGCGCTCCTCTCTCAGCCGCTTCCTCAACGCGAGACCATAGATAATGAGCGCAATTGCAGCCAAGCTGAACCACGTCGCAGCATAGCCCCGATGGCGTCCGGGCGAAATCTCGCCCGTCGGCGGCGGCGGAGCGCTGGTCATGAGTCCGGGCGGGGCGCTCGCCGCGATAAGGCGGATGCGGCTCCTGCGGTCGGGCACGATGAGCCCGCTGACCAGGCCGCCTGCCCAGGCGATCTTCGCGTTGGGGTCGCGCGACCAGCCGACCTCGACGCTCATCCCCGGCCCTTCCGCTCCGGTCTGGCAGTCGAGGATATGGACATAGCCCGGCTCCCCGGCGAGATTCTCGCCCGCCTGCACGCGCTTGCCGACCGGGCGCAGGCAGATGCCGGTCGCGTGGCGGAAGAGCAGGGGTTCCACACTTTTCAACGGCACCGTCGGCCAGGTGACCGGAGGCAGCTTCTCGGCCCGGGCATAGCCTGCGACCAGCCCCTCCTTCCACTTCGCGCGCTGGAGTTGCCAGACGCCGAGGCCGACGAGCAGCGCAACGGCGATGATGACGACGATCGTCGCCACGATTGGCACCCTGCGGATCATTCGGCGATCCTGCCTTCCTTCGCGCGGTGCCTGTATTCCTGCGCAAGGAGCCAGGCCTTGGCGAGGCGAAGCCCGCCGATGGTCAGCGCCGCTGCGACGGGAATCCACACGAGATGCACCCACCAGGGCGGAGAAAAGGCGCCGTCGACCAGGAGCGCGCCGGCGACCGTGATCGTCCCGACGATGAAGATCAGGAAGGCCGCCGGGCCGTCGCCGACGTTGAACGATTCAAAATCGAGCCCGCAATTGCGGCAGCGTTTGGCGAAGGTCACCCAGCCGTCGAACAGCGCATGCGCCCCGCAGCGCGGGCAGTTGCCGCGAAGCGCGACCTCGAGCGCCGTTCCTTCGGCCACCCGGCTCTAGCCGGCGTGCGGCGCGCCCCAGCCGCCCCACAGGTAGATGGACGTGAACAGGAACAGCCACACGACGTCGACGAAATGCCAGTACCAGGCGGCCGCCTCGAAGCCGAAATGCTGCTTGGGCGTGAAGTCGCCCTTGTAGGCGCGCAGCAGGCAGACCGAGAGGAAGATGGTGCCGACGATGACGTGGAAGCCGTGGAATCCCGTCGCCATGAAGAAGGTCGAGCCGTAGATGCTGTTCTTGAACGGGAACGGCGCGTGCGCATACTCGTATGCCTGCACGCTGGTGAAGGTCAGGCCCAGCAGGATCGTCATCCACAGGCCGAGCTTCAGCCCATGGCGATCCCCGTGGATCAGCGAATGGTGCGCGTAAGTGACGGTCGTTCCCGAGCAGAGCAGGATGAATGTGTTGAGCAGCGGGAAGCCCCAGGGGTTCAGCACCTCCACGCCCTTGGGCGGCCACTGGCTTCCGACGGCATCCACCGCGGACGGGAAGATCGCGCTGTCGAAGAAAGCCCAGAACCAGGCGAGGAAGAACATCACCTCCGAGGCGATGAACAGGATCATCCCGTAGCGCAGGTGAAGCTGCACGACTGGTGTGTGGTACCCCTCGTGCGCCTCGCGGATCGTATTCGACCACCAATTGTACATGGTGACGAGGACGCCCAGGACGCCCAGCACGAAGACGAACTTCCCGTAGGGATTGTCGTGCCACCACATGACGAGTCCGCTGAACAGCGTGCCGCCGAAAACGGCGCCAATGAGCGGCCAGGGATCGGGATCGACGAGATGGTAATCGTGGTTCTTGGTACCGGCCATTCTGCGGCTTTCCTTGTCCTCTTTGTCCTGGGCTCTAGCGGCCCGACGTGACGGTTTCCACCGGGTAAAATGTGTAGCTCAAGGTAATCTCGTCGATGTCCCTGGTGTCGGGGTCCTTCGCGAACTGGGGATCGACGAAGAAGATGACGGGCATGTCCACCGCCTGCCCGGGTTTGAGCGTCTGCTCGGTAAAGCAGAAGCACTGGATCTTCTTGAAATATTTGCCGACCTGGTCGGG
>DASVXR010000019.1:0-7110 GCA_036392595.1 Sphingomicrobium sp. | reverse complement strand
AATATGAGAGTTCAAAACCGCTTCCGCCGGTCGAGAATGCGGTCGAGGTGCCTCCGGTCGAAGAGCAGCCGCCCGCCAACCAGGCAGCGCCGCCGCCTTCGCAGCCCGGCGTCGAACCACCACCCGCTCCGACCGAGCCGGCGGCTCAAACTCCCCCTCCGCCGGCCAACGGCGTTTAGGCTGCAATATTTGCGCTGACCGGAGGAACAGCCGCGCGGACCTGCCGTTCAATGGACGAACCATCGGCAAGGAGGACTCCATGGCCACTCGCACTCAGAATCGTTCGTCCAACCGCAGCTCGTCGACCCGCAGCTCGTCTGGCGAGAGCCGCAGCGCCTTCTCGTGGAGCAGCAACGCCGGCCCGATCCTCGCAGCGGGACTGGCCGGAGCCGCGATCGGCTTTGCCGCCAACTACGGCCGCAAGGCGATCATGCAGGGCATGGAAGCGGCGATCGGCGACTGGGACGAGATCCTGGCCACGGAACATGACATGGCGCTCGCGATCTTCGACAAGATGCTGGCGACCGACGAGACGCAGACGTTCAAGCGCAAGATGCTGTTGATGAAGCTCACCCACGCGCTCGACAAGCATTCGCACCAGGAAGAGATGGTCGTCTATCCGGCGCTGCGTGAGGCGAATGAATTGGCCGATGCCGACAATCTCGAAAGCGAGCACGGCTATATCAAGACGTTCATCTACGAGCTCAACGAAATGGGGCCGGATGCCTCCAACTGGCTCGAGAAGGTTCGCGAGTTCCGCGATCTCGTGTCCCAGCATGCGCACATGGAAGAGGAAGAGGTCTTCCCGCGCTTCAAGAAGGACATGAGCGAGGAACAGAATGCGCGGATCACGAGCCTAGTGAACCGCGACGGCTTCTGGATGGCCTAAGTCAGCCGACGAGGGCCAGCTTCGGCGGCTCCTGAGCGGAAAGGTCGACGCTACCCTCGCCCGTAATGCGCTCGATGCGTGAGGCGATCTCCGCGTCCAGCGCGAAGTCGCGGCCCGCGATGATGACGGCTTCGCCGCCAGTGATCGGGACGAGGAAGCGAACGGCGCCATTGCCGCCTCGCGCGTCCGACAGCTCGCGGGCAACCCGCTCGGCCGTCGAGGCGTCGGCAACGCGGACGGTCATCTGGAGGCGCGTGCGCTTGGCGAGATCTGCCAGCGGCTGGAAGCGCTTGATCGTTACACGCGGCGCATCGTCGCCGGCACGGCGGTCCAGCTCGACGGTGAGCAAGCCGCAGGCGCTGGCCTTCGCCGCAGCCTCCAAGGCTGCCGATGGCTCCTCGTCGAACACCATCGCTTCGAACTGTCCCGAACGGTCGGAGAGGCTTGCCATCATGTAGCGGCGGCCGCGCGCGGACACTCGCCAGCGGACGCCTTCGACCAGCGCCGCCATCGTCGCGCTCGATCGTTCGCCCTCCGCAATCCGGATCTCCGAAAGCTCGACGAAGGTCCTGACCTTGTTCGCGGCAAGCAGGTGCCGCTGCGCATCGACGGGATGGGCCGAATAATAGAAACCGAAGGCCTCGCGCTCCGCGGCCATGCGCTGGGCCAGTGTCCAGGATGCATCGCGCGGCAAGCGGATCGGCGCCATCTCCGCTGAATTCACACCGAACAGCCCCGCCTGCCCGCTCTCGCGCTGGTCGGCGGCGCTGGCGGCGTGGGCGAGGATCGTCTCGGCCGCCGTGAAGACCGAGGCCCGATCCGGGTTGAGGCCGTCGAACGCGCCCGCGCCCGCAAGGCTTTCCAGCTGACGGCGGTTGAGCATGCGCGGGTCGATCCGAGCGGCGAAATCCTCGAGGCTCTTGAACGGCCCTGCCCGCTCGCGCTCCTCGACCAGCGCTTCCATCGCCTTCTCGCCGACGCCCTTGAGCGCTCCCAAAGCATAACGCACGGCGCCATTCTCGACCGTGAAAAAAGCGTGGCTCGAGTTGATGTCGGGCGGCAGGCACTCGACCTCGCCCCGCCGCATGTCCTCGACGAACACGCCGAGCTTGTCCGTCAGCGCCATGTCGAAGCTCATCGACGCGGCGTAGAATTCTGCGCGGTGGTGCGCCTTCAGCCAGGCCGTCTGGTAGGCGACCAGCGCGTAAGCGGCCGCATGGCTCTTGTTGAAGCCATAGCCAGCGAACTTGTCGATCAAGTCGAACAGCTCGTTCGCCTTGGTCTCGTTGATGTTGTTGGCGGCGCAACCGGTGACGAAGGTCGCGCGCTGCGCGTCCATCTCCGCCTTGATCTTCTTGCCCATGGCGCGGCGCAGCAGGTCGGCCTGTCCGAGCGAGTAGCCGGCGAGCACCTGCGCCGCCTGCATCACCTGCTCCTGGTAGACGAAGATGCCGTAGGTCTCGGCGAGGATGCCTTCCAGCAGCGGATGGGGATATTCGATTGCGGCGCGGCCGTTCTTACGGTCGCCGAACATCCCGATATTGTCCATCGGACCAGGACGATAGAGCGCGACGAGCGCGATGATGTCGCCGAAGCTCGTCGGCCGCACCGACGCGAGGGTCCGGCGCATCCCTTCCGATTCCAGCTGGAACACGCCGACGGTGTCTCCGCGCTGGAGTAGCTCGTAGACGGCCGGGTCGTCCCAGGGCAGAGCCCCGAAATCCACATCGATTCCCTGTTCGGCGAGCAGGCGCTGCCCTTCCCTCAGGACCGACAGTGTCTTCAGACCGAGGAAATCGAACTTCACCAGGCCGGCGGCCTCGACATATTTCATGTCGAACTGGGTGACCGGCATGTCCGAGCGCGGGTCGCGGTAGAGTGGCACCAGCTCGTCAAGCGGCCGGTCGCCTATCACCACGCCCGCGGCATGAGTGGAGCTGTGGCGCGGCAGGCCCTCCAGCTTCATCGCCATATCGAACAGGCGGCGGACGTCAGATTCGCCGCGATATTCCGCCTGGATCTCCGGCACCTCCTTCAGCGCACGATCGAGCGTCCACGGGTCCGTCGGGTGATTGGGCACCAGCTTGGCGAGGCGATCGACCTGGCCGTAGCTCATCTGCAGCACGCGACCGGTGTCCTTGAGCACGGCTCGGGCCTTGAGCCGTCCGAAGGTAATGATCTGCGCAACTCGGTCGCGGCCGTATTTCTGCTGGACGTAGGCAATGACCTTGTCGCGATGCGTTTCGCAGAAGTCGATGTCGAAGTCCGGCATCGAGACGCGTTCGGGGTTCAGGAAGCGCTCGAACAGCAGGTTGAGCGAAATCGGGTCGAGGTCCGTGATGGTCAGCGCCCAGGCCACCACCGAGCCCGCGCCCGAGCCGCGGCCCGGGCCCACGGGGATATCGTTCGCTTTCGCCCATTTGATGAAATC
Organism: Sphingomicrobium sp.; assembly: GCA_036392595.1. Lineage (GTDB taxonomy): Bacteria > Pseudomonadota > Alphaproteobacteria > Sphingomonadales > Sphingomonadaceae > Sphingomicrobium. The sequence goes on along the minus strand of DASVXR010000019.1, from coordinate 3,790 downwards.
GGCAACGATCAGGAAGTAGCCGGCAAAACCCATGCCGATGATGATGTCGAGCTCATAGTCGAGGCGCTTCTCATAATGCTCGACGTCTTCCGCGCTGCGGCCCTTCAATCGCTCGGCAAGACCCGCGCGGGCGTCGCGGCGGAGCTGCTCGTCCTCGTCATTGCTGAGACGCGGCAGGATCGGCTTTCGCTTCGGAGCAGCGACGGCGCAGCGCTGGGCGATGACCGCCGTATTCGCGAGCGCTTCGGGGAGGTCGGCGAACAGCTCAGCCATGGCGGCCGCATCCTTGAGCCATGCTTCCGCCGACGAGCTCACTCGATCCGCGCTCTCCACATAGGCCGAGTTGGCGATGCAGAGCATTGCGTCATGCGCTGCGTGGAACGCCTGGTCGGCATAGGAGGCCGGATTGGTCGCGACGACCGGCAGGTCGCGCGAGAAGGCCAATTCGACCAATGCTTCCTCGGCCGCTTCCTCGACCGGGTCATGGCGGCGGATGAGCTCGATATATAGCCGCCCCGGAAAGAGGGTCCCGAGCCGCTCCAGATAGGCGGCCGCCTTGTCCCGCTGACCCTCGGCCAGGAGCCGCGCCAAAGCTCCTTCGGCGCCCGCGGTGAGCGCTATCAGGCCCTCGCTCAGACCCTCGAGCTTCTCGAACGGAACATGCGGCTCCTGCTCGATCGGCCGGTCGAGATGGGCTGTCGAGACGAACTTGCACAGGTTGGCATAACCCTGGTCGTCCTTCGCCAGCAGCACGAGCCAATCGATCGCCGCCTCGCCTCCAATATCGGTTGGCCGGGCAACCCCCAGCATCGCGCCGATGATTGGCTGGACGCCCTTTGCGATGCAGGCGTCGCTGAACGGCATCGCTCCGTAAAGTCCGTTCCGGTCGGTGAGCGCGACGGCGGGGAAGCCGAGCCTGGCGGCGCGTTCGGCGATAGTCTTTGGTTCCATCGCCCCTTCGAGCATCGTGAAGGACGACAGGACGCGAAGGGGTACGTATGGCTGGCTCACGCTTCGGAATATGCGGTGTCGCTGCTGGTCAGGAAAGCGGCGAATAGACACTTATCCCCAGCTTAGCGGGGCGGGACCAAATGCCCCTCCATGATCGCCCGGATTTCGCGCATTCGGGCGATATAGGCTTGAGCGATGCACTCGCGGTTGGGACAGCCGTCGCGGTAGGCGATGAAATGGTCTCGGGTGGCCTGAAGCAGGGCGCGCTGATCGGGAGTCGCCGCTGCAAGCGCCCGCCCATATTGCCAGGCCATATTGCCGTCGAGCGCCGACAGTCCCGTATCGGAGCAGACCGCGATTTCGCCGCGGCTCCGTGCCTTCCCGCAATCGAAGCTCGGGTGACCCGGGTAGCTGGCCGGCGGAGGCGCGGGCGGCTTCGGCGTTTCGGACACGGCGGCATTGCCGCTCGGAGCCTGCGGAGGCGCTTCATTCACCACCGGCGGGGCCGGCGACTGCTCCATTCGAGCGAGGCTCGCCAGAGGCGCGGTGATCGACTCCGGATTGTTGACGGTGACATTGCCGCTCGCGTCGATCGTGTAGTCGATGTCGGCGCTCAGGCTGTGACGCCCGCCCGCAACGACGACGCCCGGAGGGAGATCGAGAGACAGTGAGCCCGAGCAATGGAGCGCTCCACTTCCGCTGTCCTCGCTCTCGAGCACCGGATTTTCCATTCGAAGCACCGCATATGCCTCGACCTCGTCATAGGCGGCCTGCTCGCTCCCGCGGCCTTCGGCGGCACGCCGGAACAGCTCACGCTTGATGAGATCGTAGGTGGTCTTGCTCGAGCAGCGTTTCTCGGGACTCGCCGGTTGCTCCTGTTCCTCGGTATGCGCGATCTGCTGGTCGCTGAGCTTGTCCTGGTTGGGATTTCGGCTCGTGGCGAAATAGGCGACGAGGCCGACGAGCAGGACGGCGGCCGCGAGCAGAGCGATGAGTGTCGGATTGATCCTGCGTTCGGGCAGCTCGACGTTGGGGCGGCTCTCTCGCGCCATTATTCGAGCCTCCCCTCGTGCAGCCGGACGACGCGGTCCATCTTCGCCGCGAGGCGCTCATTGTGGGTCGCCACCAAGGCCGCGCTGCCCTCGCCTCGAACCAGGTTGAGGAACTCGGCCAGCACGGCGTCGGCGGTATGCTCGTCGAGATTGCCGGTGGGCTCGTCGGCGAGCACCAGAGGCGGCTTGTTCGCTAGCGCGCGGGCAACCGCGACGCGCTGCTGCTCGCCGCCCGAAAGCTTGGAAGGCCGATGGTCGATGCGCTCCGAAAGCCTCAGCGCCCCAAGCAGCTGCTCGGCCCGGGCGCGCGCAGCAGCAGGATCGGCTCCTCGAACGAGCTGCGGCAGGATGACGTTCTCGAGCGCGTTGAATTCCGGAAGGAGGTGATGGAATTGATAGACGAAGCCGAGCAGGTCGCGCCGAAGCCGGGTGCGCCCGTCGTCGTCGAGCTCGGCTGCTTCCTCTCCCGCCAGCCGGATCGAGCCTTGGAAACCCCCTTCCAGCAGGCCGACCGCCTGCAGCAGCGTCGACTTGCCCGACCCGGAGGGGCCCAGCAGGGCCACGATCTCGCCCGGAGCGACCTCGAGATCGACGCCGCGCAACACCTCGATCGTGACGTCGCCCTGGGTAAAGCTGCGCTGGAGACCTCGAGTGACGAGGACCGGCTCATTCATAGCGGAGCACCTGCACGGGATCGGTGCTCGCGGCCTTGTAGGCCGGGTAGAGCGTCGCGAGGAACGAGAGGATCAGCGCGATCAGCACGATGGCCGTGAACTCGATCGGGTCGGTCTTGGCGGGCAGGTCGGTAAGGAATCGCACCGAGGGATCCCACAGGTTCTGCCCGGTGAGCTTCTGGATCGCGTCGACGATGCCCTGACGGAAGAACAGGAAGATCGCCGCGAGGATGATCCCAAGGACGATTCCGAGCGAGCCGATCGTCACCCCGACCGTCACGAACACCTTCATCATTCCGCGCCGGCTCGCCCCCATGGTGCGCAGGATCGCGATGTCCCGAGTCTTCGCGCGCACCAGCATGATGAGCGAGGAGAGAATGTTGAACACCGCGACGAGCACGATCAGCGACAGGACGACGAACATTGCGACCCGCTCGACCTCGAGCGCCTCGAAGAGCGCCGAGTTCATCTGCCGCCAGTCGACGATAACGCCGTGTCCGCGGACGATCGGCTGGAGCGGCGCCATGATCTCCTGGACCTTGTCGGGATTGGTGGTCTGCACCTCCACCAGCCCGACCTGGTCGCCCATCATCAGCAGCTCCTGCGCGTCCTGCATCGGCATGACGACAAACGCCTTGTCATAGTCGTACACGCCGACCTCGAAGACCGCGCCCACCTCGTAGCTGACGATTCGAGGCACCGTCCCGACGACGGTCGAGCGCCCTTCCGGGCTGATCAGGCTGATCTCGCTACCCGGATAGGCTCCCAGCGTCTCGGCGAGGCGGGAGCCGATCGCCACGAGGTTGCTGCCCGGCTTTACCGACCGAAGGTCGCCGGCCACCACGTTCGACGTGATCGTCTTGTTCGAGAGAATGTCCTGCACCCGCATCCCGCGAACGAGCACGCCTTCGACGCGTCCGTTCGCCGAGGCCATGAGCGGTTGCTCGATCAGCGGAAGCGCCGAGGTGACCCCTGGCGTCTTCTTTGCCGCGTCGGCGATCTGCTCCCAGTTCGACAGCCGGCCGTCATAGCCTTGGACAACCGCATGGCCGTTCAGGCCGACGATCTTGTCGAACAACTCCGCTCGGAGACCGTTCATCACGCTCATGACGA
>DASVXR010000018.1:0-1587 GCA_036392595.1 Sphingomicrobium sp. | reverse complement strand
AATGCCGCTGATCAGCGGCCTCGCCGCACGGCGGGGTTTTTCCGGCCAGCGGGCTCGCAGCCGCGCCGACGACAGCCGCTCGGTGATCCTCACCGGGGAGGTCGTCACCAGCGCGGATGGCCATTTCGCGGGCTTCCGCGGGACCGCCGAAATGGGCGACATGCCCGAGGCGCAGACGGCGCCGGAACGGACCACCGCCTTCGACCATGCGCTGGACGAGGCGCTTCGCTCCCCGCTCGATCGCATCATCGAAAGCGCGGAGCGAATCGTCGAGCGGGCCGATGGGCCGCTGCGCAGCGATTATGCGAGCTACGGCAACGACATCGCCGCGGCGGCGCGCCACCTGTTGTCCGTGATCCGCTCGATGAGCGAGGACCCGACGCAGGGGCACATCAGCCTCGATCTAGCGGCGCTGGCCGCGGAAGCGGTCACGATGCTGGAGGCTTCCGCCGAAGAACGGAAGGTCACGATCGAGCTCGAACGCAAGGAGCCGCTGCCGGCCATCGGCGAGGAGCGGGCGGTGACCCAGATCCTCGTCAATCTCATCGGAAACGCCGTCCGTCATTCGCCGGAGCGGGGCGCCGTCACCATGACCTTCGCCCAGACAGCCGCGAGCGCGTCCGTGACCATCTCGGACCAGGGCCCGGGGATCGACCCCTCCGACCAACAGCGGATCTTCGAACGGTTCGAGCGCGCCGGCACGGACGCAAGCGGGACCGGCCTCGGCCTCGCCATTTCCCGCAGGCTTGCTCGCTCGATGGGCGGCGACGTAACCCTGGAAAGCGCGCCGGGAGCCGGCGCCCACTTCACCCTGACGCTGCCGAGGCCCTAGCGCTTGTCGACCGGGACATAGTCCCGCTGCGGGTGCCCGTTGTAGAGCTGGCGCGGCCGCCCAATCTTCTGGTCGGGATCGCCGATCATCTCGTTCCACTGAGCTACCCAGCCGACTGTCCGCGCAAGCGCGAACAAAGCGGTGAACATGTCGGTCGGGAAGCCGATCGCATTGAGGATCACGCCCGAATAGAAATCGACGTTCGGGTAGAGTTTCTTCTCGATGAAATAGTCGTCGCTGAGCGCGATCCGCTCGAGCTCCTTGGCGACGTCGAGGACGGGGTCGGAGATGTTGAGCTCCTTCAGGACCTCGTCCGCCGTCGCCTTCATCACCTTCGCCCGGGGATCGAAATTCTTGTAGACGCGGTGACCGAAGCCCATCAGCCGGAAGGGGTCGTCCTTGTCCTTGGCGCGGGCGATATATTTCGGGATATTCTCGACCCTCCCGATCTCGCGCAGCATGTTGAGCGCAGCCTCGTTGGCGCCGCCGTGCGCGGGGCCCCAGAGGCAGGCGATTCCGGCGGCGATGCAGGCAAACGGGTTCGCTCCCGAAGAGCCGGCGAGACGCACCGTCGACGTTGACGCATTCTGCTCATGATCGGCGTGGAGGATGAAGATCCGCCGCATCGCCCGCTCAATCACCGGATTGACGTGATAGGGCTCGGCGGGAACCCCGAAGGTCATCCTCAGGAAGTTGCCGGTGTAGCTGAGGTCGTTCTGCGGATAGAGGAACGGCTGGCCGATCGAATATTTGAA
>DASVXR010000017.1:0-3338 GCA_036392595.1 Sphingomicrobium sp. | reverse complement strand
GTCGCATTCATTTCCGTGCCCGTCGTGAGGTTCTCATCGACGTTCATGGTATTGTTGGCGTTGTTGTTGCTGCTGCAAGCCGCAACCGCCAGGGCCGCGCCAGCGACCAGGATAAGAGCACGCATTCAAGACTCCCTAGTTATTGCGATCTGCAGCGGTCTCCCGCTTCGCAAATCGCGCGGACAATAGTCTGAAGCAGGAGCCTCCATCAAGGGCCTTTGCATGTCCGTTCCAAACCCTTGAGAAACGCCGAGAAACTCCCCTTCAAGGCCGCATCAACCCGCGTGAGCGGCATTTGTTTCCCCAATTCAACGAGGCTCGTGACCCCGAATTCAGAGATTCCGCAGGGGACGATCCCGCCGAAATGCGACAGGTCCGGGGCGACGTTGATGGCGAAGCCATGGAGGGTCACCCAGCGCCTCACGCGCACCCCCAGGGCGCCAATCTTCGCCTCGTCAGGGCCCTCGCCGACCCAGATTCCGATGCGGCCGTCGGCGCGGTGGGCCGAAACGCCGAGGTCGGCGAGCGCGGCGATCATCCATCCCTCGAGCGAATGGACGAAGCAGCGTATGTCCTTCCCGCGCCGTTCGAGGTCGAGCATGACATAGCCGACACGCTGGCCAGGGCCGTGATAGGTGTATCGTCCGCCGCGGCCCGCCTCGTAAACCGGGAAATGCTGCGGGTTGGTGAGCTCGGCCGGGTCGGCGCTGGTCCCGGCGGTGAAGAGGGGCGGGTGCTCCAGAAGCCAGACGCATTCGCGGGCACTGCCTTCGCGGATGGCGGCTGCGCGCTCTTCCATGAAGGCGAGCGCCTGCTCGTAAGGCACTTCGCCCTCGCTCACGCGCCATTCGATGTCCTCGATAATCTCCACGTCGCGGGCCGAAATGGCGGCGCGGAGCCGTTGCGGCAAGGTGATTGCGCACTTGGCGATGGCTCCGCATAAGCGAAAGCGAGCCTCAGGAGGGGGAGAGAATGCCGCGACTGTCACTTTCGATCGCCTGGGAGGAGGCCAAGCGGATACTTGGCCGCGACGGCGGGCTGCTGACCGCGGTCGCGCTGGCGCTGCTGGTGCTTCCGGAGCTCGTCGCGGGGCTCGCCTCTCCGACGATCGAGGTCGAGCCGACCGCCTTCGGACGTCTTGTCTCACTGCTGGCGGCGCTAATCGGGGTGATCGGGCAGCTGGCGATCATCCGGCTCGCGCTGGGCCCCTCGACGACCGTCGGCGATGCGATAAGGCACGGAGCGCGGCGTTTCCCGGCCGTGCTTGGAGCGGTGATCATCATCGCGCTCGCCGTGGCCGTGATCCTGATCCCGCTGCTCGCGGTGCTCATCGCCGTCGGCGTCATCAGCATTCCGGGCGAGGGACAGATGACCCCCTCCTTCGCCGTTGCCATATGGGCGATGGTGATCGGCACGCTGTTCCTGGCGGTGAAGTTCATCATGACGGTTCCGGTGGCGGGCGCGGAGAACGTCGGGCCGCTGGCGATCCTCAAGCGCAGCTGGCGCATCACGAGCGGCAATTACTGGCGGCTGTTCGTGTTCGAGATACTGCTGATCGTCGCGGCGTTGGTGGTGCTTCTCGCCGCGCAGCTCGTCGGCGGAACGGCGGCACACGTCCTCGCCGGCGAGGTCACTCCGTTCAGCCCCGCGGCGCTGGTGCTCGCGGTCTTCGTCGCGGTTGCCGAGGCGGCCTTCACCGTCTTCGCCTCGGTCATGCTCGCGCGGGTCTATGTGCAGCTCAGCGGCGGCGCCGAGGCTCAGCCGAGCGTTCCGACTACGGGGATTTGAGGAGCGCTTGTCAGCGGGAAAATGCCGAGCAGGCGAGGGTCGGGGAACCGTTCGATCGCCCGCCTGTAGGGCGTGAAGCCGGCTCGGCGATAGGCGGCGAGCGCGGCTGGATGGTCCAGCGAGCAGGTGTGGACGTGGACCCGCTTCACTCCGTCGCGCCAGGCGCGGCGGACTGCGTCGGCGAGGAGCCAGCGGCCATGGCCCTTGCCGGACAGCTCGCAGACGAGGCCGACGAAGGCGAGCTCACATTCCCCCGGCTCCCGGAAATCGAGCTCGAGCATGCCGACGTCGGCGCCGGATTCGTCGACGACCGCGAACAGCTCGACCTGGGGGTGGCGGATGATCGCCTCGAGCGCCGCGTCGTCCATGATCAGCCGCGAGAACCAAAGCCAGGGCTCGCCGACGAGGCGGAAGAGCCGGCGGTAGTGCTGCACGTCCGGATTCTCGATGCGCTTCAGTGAAAGCGGTGAGGATGGCCGCGGGTCGGCGGGTGGCTCGAACATCTGGAGGTAGGTGACGACCGCGGCGAGCTCGCCGTCCTGGACGGGTTCGTAGCTCATAATTCCTCCCCCCACGGGGGAGGGGGACCGCCGAAGGCGGTGGAGGGACGCTGGAGACCTGCACGACGGCCCCTCCACCATTCGCTCTTCGGCGAACGGTCCCCCTCCCCGTTCCGGGGAGGAACGCTCATTTCCACTTCGCCACGGGTGGGAGGCTCATCAGGATGGCGTCGACGTTGCCGCCGGTCTTGAGCCCGAAAAGCGTGCCTCGGTCATAGAGGAGGTTGAACTCGACGTAGCGGCCGCGGAAGTCGAGCAGGCGCTCCATGTCGGCGTCGGTGAAGGGCGTGTTCATCCGCCTTCGGACGATGGCCGGGAAGATGTCGAGGAAGGCTTCGCCGACATCCCTGGTGAAAGCGAAATGCGCGTCGAAATGCTCCTCGAGATAATCGTAGAAGATGCCGCCGACGCCGCGCGAGACGCCGCGGTGGGGGAGCCAGAAATATTCCTCGGCCCACTTGGAGAAGCGCGGATAGAAGGTCGGGTCGTGCGCGGCGCAGGCGGCGCGGAGGCGCGCGTGGAAGGCCTCCGTGTCCTCGTCGTACGGAATCGCCGGATTGAGGTCGGCGCCGCCGCCGAACCAGCGTTTCGTCGTCGTCAGGAAGCGCGTGTTCATGTGCACGGCGGGCACATGCGGGTTGGCCATGTGCGCGACCAGACTGATGCCGGTGGCGAAGAAGCTCGGGTCGTCCTGCGCGCCATGGATATTGGCGGCGAATTCCGGCGAAAAGCTGCCCCCAACGGTCGAGACGTTCACGCCGACCTTTTCGAAGATTTTGCCGGTCATCTGCCCGCGAACGCCGCCGCCGCCTGGCGAGCCGTCAGGGTCCGTTCGCTCCCAAGGGATGAAATCGAACGACGCGTCGCTTCCGGCTTCGTGTTCGATTTCCTCGAACGCGGTGCAGATCCTGGTGCGAAGCGATTCGAACCAGTCGCGGGCGGATTGTTGCTGGTCGTCCAACGGCTTCAAGCGGGTAGTCTCCCGGTTTG
>DASVXR010000016.1:0-7080 GCA_036392595.1 Sphingomicrobium sp. | reverse complement strand
CAAGGCGAGCCGGGTGATCCAGCTCGCCGACGACATTGCGCGCAACATGTCGGCTCTGTCGGCGCGAGTCGCGACGATTCCGGGCCGAAGCGTGATCGGCATCGAATTGCCCAACCCTAAGCGCGAGCCGGTGTCGCTCAGCGAGCTGATCGGGAGCCAGGCGTTCGAAGACCAGAACATGTCGCTGCCGCTGATCCTCGGCAAGAATATCGCCGGCGATCCGGTCATCGCCGACCTCGCGCCCATGCCCCACCTGCTCGTCGCCGGCACGACCGGATCGGGCAAGTCGGTCGGCCTCAACTGCATGATCCTCTCGCTGCTGTACCGCTACGGTCCGGACCAGGTGAAGATGATCATGATCGACCCGAAGATGCTGGAGCTCAGCATCTACGACGACATCCCGCACCTGCTCTCCCCGGTCGTCACCGAGCCGGGCAAGGCGATCCGCGCGCTCAAATGGACCGTCGAGCAGATGGAGGAGCGCTACCGGATGATGGCGAACCTCGGCGTCCGAGCGCTGCCGAGCTTCAACGCCAAGGTGCGCGAAGCCAAGGCCAAGGGTTCGAAGCTCGGCCGCCGGGTGCAGACCGGTTACGACGCCGACAGCGGCCAGCCGGTCTACGAGACCGAGACGCTCGACTATGAGGTGCTCCCGCAGATCGTCGTCGTCGTCGACGAGCTCGCCGACCTGATGATGACCGCCGGCAAGGAAGTCGAGTTCCTGATTCAGCGGCTAGCGCAGAAGGCGCGCGCGGCCGGCATCCACCTGATCATGGCGACTCAGCGGCCCTCGGTCGACGTCATCACCGGGGTCATCAAGGCGAACCTGCCGACGCGGATAAGCTTCCAGGTGACGAGCAAGATCGACAGCCGCACCATCCTCGGCGAGCAGGGAGCCGAGCAGCTGCTGGGCAAGGGCGACATGCTTTACATGCCGGGCGGCAAGCAGATCATCCGCGTCCACGGGCCATTCGTTTCCGACGAGGAGGTCCGCGCCGTCGCCGAGCATTGGCGCAGGCAGGGCGCTCCCGACTACGTCCAGGCCGTGACCGAGGAGCCGGAGGACGGCGGCTATCTGTTCGACGGCCAGCCGACGCAGGAGGACGATGCGGAGACGCAGCTTTACCGCAAGGCGATCCAGATCGTCGCGGAGAGCCAGAAGGCCTCGACATCCTACCTCCAGCGGCAGCTGCGGGTCGGCTACAACAGCGCGGCGCGGCTCATCGAACGGATGGAGAAAGACGGGCTCGTCGGCCAGCCCGATCACGTCGGCCGCCGCGAAGTGCTGATCGACCCCGACGGCCATCCCATCTGAGCGGCCTCAAGCTGAACCTTCCGGAACCGCCGAGTTCAGTGCGCATTCAAGGCTGAAACGCCACTTCCGTCGGCAAAATTCCCAGGAGTTTCACAATGAATTTCACGACGAACCTCGCCCGCACCCTGGCGCCGGCCGCTCTCGTCGCCGCCGTTCCGGTCGTTGCTGCGACGCAGTCGCCGGATCTCGCGCGGCTCAGGGATCATATCGGCTCGGTCCAAACGATGACCGCGAACTTCACGCAGACCGACGCGAAGGGGCATGTCGACACCGGTACGCTTCAGCTGAAGCGCCCTGGCCGCGTCCGCTTCGAATATAGCGCCGGCGACGTGCTGCTCGTGGCGGACGGCAAAAACCTGACCTTCATCGACTATGCGGTTGGCCAGAAGTCGGCCTGGCCGCTGAGCCGCACGCCACTTGGCCCGCTGCTGTCGAGCTCGCCCGACTTCAACGGCAAGGCGCAGATCCTGCCGAGCGCGAACCCGCAGGTGGTCGTCGCCCGGGCGAAGAATGCCGGCCAGTACGGCCAGCTGACGCTCGCCTTCCTGCGCAACGGCTCCGCCCCGGGCGGCCTGCAGCTCTACGGCTGGACGGCCGTCGACCCGCAGAATCACCGAACTACCGTGAGGCTGTCGAACGTGCGCTACAACGTGGCGGTGTCGGACAGCGCCTTCACCTATGCCGAGCCGAAGAAGCGCGGACGATAAAAAGTTTCAAATTGCGACGCGTTCATCGCAGTTTCAGGCACGAAGCCCTAGATAGAGACTCGATTCTGCAACCAGGCTTGGGGTTTCCCCCTGTTACCCGGGCCGCCGCGGAATCCCTTGCGTGACGAACGCTAAGGTGGCCCTCGCTCCACGCCCCCGGAGCGGGGGCCTTTTTCATCCTCCCCGGTCGGGGGAGGACTTGCTAAGCGCAGGCAGTGAGCAAACGACTGAAGATTGCGTCGTGGAACATCAACTCGGTGCGGGCGCGCACCGGGCTGGTCGAGCGCCTGATCGAGGAGCAACAGCCGGATATCCTGTGCCTCCAGGAAACCAAGGTGCTCGACGCCATCTTTCCCGCGGGCCTGTTCAAGCGCCACGGCTATGTGCACCTGGCGCTGAACGGACAGCGCATGCACCATGGAGTCGCGATCCTCAGCCGAGTGCCGGTGCGCGACCCGGGCAAACATGACTGGCAGGACAATGGCGAGGCGCGGCACATCGGCGTTCGCCTCGAGTGCGGGATCCGGCTCGAGAATGTCTATGTGCCCGCCGGCGGCGACACGCCCGATCGGACCGTCAATCCGAAGTTCGGGCAGAAGCTCGATTTCATCGAGCGGATGACGCGCTGGTCGGAAGGCCTGAAAGAGCCGACGATCATCGTCGGCGACTTCAACGTAGCCCCCCTCGAATGCGACGTCTGGAGCCACAAGGCGCTGCTCAAGGTGGTCAGCCACACGCCCGTCGAGATCGATGCGCTGACCAGGCTGCAACAGGCGCACGACTGGATCGACATCGGGCGCCGCTTCGTCCCAGCGCCGGAGCGCTGCTACACCTGGTGGAGCTATCGCTCGCCCGACTGGACCAAGAATGACCGCGGGCGGCGGCTCGACCATATGTGGGCCTCGCCCGAGCTCGCCGGTCATCTCACAGCGCATCAGGTGCTCGAGCCCTGCCGCAACTGGGAGCGGCCGTCGGACCACGTGCCGCTGATCTGCGAGATCGAGGTTTGAGCCAGTCGCCGCCGCTGCGCCGGGCGATCGCCGCGCTGCGGGGCGGACGGCCGGTGACGATCGACGGCGCCGAACCGATCGCGATCCTGGCGGTGGAGACCGCGACCCCCGAGCTCCTCGAGTTGCTCGAGCCCGGCGGCCGCGCGCGCCTGCTGATCAGCGGGGAGCGCGCTGCGGCCCTGTCGCTCGCCAACCTGCGCGAAGCCGCGGACCCGGGCGCCCCGGTCCTGATCGAACGATCGGACTGGCTCGATGCAGCGAGCGCTCTTTCGATTGCGGATCCGGGCCGGGATTTCGAGCGCGGGCCGCTCGGACCCCTCAATGCCGTGGCAATGGACTGCGAAGCTTCGGCCAAGGCTGCGCTGGCGCTGGCGCGGTCGGCGGGATTGCTGCCGGCGCTGTGGATCGTCGAACCGCGGGAAAATACGACGAGGCTCTCGGCCGAGGAGATTGCACGGGAGACCCGATCTTCCGAGGTCGAGCTGGTTGCGAGAGCCAGGCTTCCGATCGACGGGTTGCCCGATACGCAGATCGTCGCCTTTCGCGCTTCGGACGACGGTGAGGAGCATGTGGCGCTGGTGATCGGGGCGTTCGGCGGGAAGCCACCGCTCGTGCGGCTCCACAGCGAGTGCCTGACCGGCGACGTCTTCGGCTCCTTGAAATGCGATTGCGGCCCGCAGCTGCGCGAGGCGCTCCGGATCATCGGCGATTCTTGCGGCGGAATATTGCTTTACCTGCGGCAGGAGGGGCGGGGGATCGGCCTTGCCAACAAGCTGCGCGCTTATGCCCTGCAGGACCGTGGGCTCGACACGGTCGATGCCAACCGGCGGCTCGGATTCGCCGACGACGAGCGCGATTACACCCACGCCGCGGCAATGCTTCGGGCGCTCGGAATCGACGAGGTCCGGCTGCTCACGAACAATCCGGCGAAAGTGGAAGGCCTCGAAGCTGCCGGAATCAAGGTTGTCGAACGCGTGGCGCATCACATGCCCGCCAACCCGCACAATGCCGATTATCTAGCAACCAAGCGCAAGAAGAGCGGGCATCTCCTCTAGGCTTCGAAAAGCGCGGTCCCGACGCGAACCGCGGTCGCGCCGAGCATCACTGCCTCCTTGTAGTCGGCCGACATCCCCATGCTGAGCCCAGTGACGTCATGACGCCGAGCGAGCTTGGCGAGCAGCGCGAAATAGGGCGCAGGCTCGACGTCCACGGGCGGGATGCACATCAGGCCGGCGAGCGGGAGAGGCGAGGCGCGGACTGCTTCGACGAGAGAGCCGACCTCATCGATCGGGCAGCCGCCCTTCTGCTCTTCGGCGCCGATGTTCACCTGCACATAGACGGTCGGGAAGCGCCTTGCCTTCTCCGACTCCTTGACCAGCGCGTCGAGCAGGGAGGCGCGGTCGAGCGAGTGAATGACGTCGAACAGCTTCACCGCTTCGGCGGCCTTGTTGGACTGCAGTCGGCCGATTTCGTGCAGCCGCACGTCCGGGTGGCGCGCCAGCAGCTCCGGCCATTTGCCGAGCGCCTCCTGAACTCGATTCTCGCCGAAGTCGCGTTGCCCCGCCTCGATCAGGCCTTCGATCTCTTCTGTGGAACGACCCTTGCTCACCGCGATGAGCTGCACTTCGGCGGGATCGCGCCGGGCGAGCCTGGCCGCGGCCGCGATTCCGTCATGGATGATGCGGAGACGCTCGGCGGCACTGCTCATGCGCCCGCGCTATAGGAATGCGCATGAAGCGCCGCCAGACCCTGCCGAGCGAGTGGCTGATCGTCGACCGCCAGCCCACCGCTGGACTGTGGCGTTGCATAAGGAGCCTGCCGCGCGGCACCGGAATCCTCCTGCTGTGCGAGCTGGCCGCACCGGCGCGCCGCTATCTGAGATTGCTCGCCTCGGTCCGAGAGTTGACCATTGCCGAAGAGGCCGGCGGAGGTGCCGCGCGCATCCACAATATGCGCGAGCTGCGTCGGGGCCTGCTCAGGCGGTCGCCGTTAATCCTGCTGTCGCCGCTCTATCCGACCGGCAGTCATCCCGATTGGCACGCGCTGCCGAGGATGCGCGCCGCGGCTCTAGCCCGGCTGGCGAAGCGCAAGGCGTTCGCGCTCGGGGGCATGAATCGAGAGCGTTATGCGAAAGTCGCACCGCTCGGCTTTATCGGTTGGGCAGGGATTAGCGCGTTCAGAACTTGAAGGCGGTGCCGACGTACACCGCCTGGCTGTCCCGGCGGTCGTCCTTCAGGGCCGGCAGGCGGTCGCGCTCGATATTGTAGCGAACGCCACCGGTCAGGGCGATGCTCTTCGAGAGCGAGTAGGAGCCGCCCACGTCGAGCGAATAATTGTTCCCGCGGCGAAGCGCCGCCAGCGGGTGGCCCTCGGGCCGGTCGGCGCCAACCGCGACGCGGCCAGTGAAGCGGTTAAGCGAATAGCTCACTCCCACGACGGCGCTCTCGCGGCCGCCGATGGCGGAGTTGGCGTCCTTCACCTTGGCGACGTCGCCGGAAACCGCGAACTGCCTCCAGCCGACCGCCACGCCGAGGTTATAGCTGGTCGGGGTCAGGGCATTGACCGCAGCCGGAGCGGCGGCCTGGGCAAGCTGGCTCGGCGCAGCGCCTGGCAGGCGGGCGCGAATCGCGACTCGCACCTGCGACGGCCGTCCCTTGGCCGCGGCCGGGGTGAACTTGAAATCGGTGAGCGAAAGACCGCGCCCCGCGAGCGTAGCTGCGAGCTTCGGGTCGGCATTCGCCGGTGTGAAGGAGGAAATCGGGTCGAAGCTGAGCGCGACCGGAGCAGGCCGCTTCTTCGACAGGCTGGACGTGCTCGCTGCGAACGCCGGAGTCAGCACGAGACCGCCAGCGGCGAGCGCCGCAAGCAGCCTGGCTTCCTTCCGATGAGCGATCCTAAGCAAGACTCGCCAACTCCCTGTTTGTAACCTGATATAGTCCCCGGACGCTGAAGGTTCCATGACCCGGAGTCGATTCGTTGCGAGTCTGTTGCCGAGTCACAACAACTTTGGCCCGAAGAGGGACATGCTTGCGGGCTGCCCTTGAGCATCTATAACGCCCGGCACCCGATTTTCTTGGCCAAGGACCCTCGATGAACCGCCTGCAAACGACCGCCGCCGCACTGATCATCGTCGCCCTCGCGACTCCGGGCTGCTCGAGGAACCGGAACCTGCCAACGCGGCTCGCTCCCTCGCGGCTGACGACGATCGGCGTCAACAGCTATCTGTGGCGTGCAGCCATCGACACCGTCTCCTTCGCTCCGCTCCTCCAGGCCGATCCCAATTCCGGCGTCATCATCACCGACTGGTACACGAACCCGAAGGTTCCGGGAGAGCGGGTGAAGCTGACCGTCGCGATCCTCGACCAGGACCTACGCGCCGACGCCCTGCGCGTATCGGGGTCGCGCCAGGTCAACCAGAATGGCGCCTGGGTCGATGCGCCCCTGTCAGCAGCGACCGTGCAGAAGCTGGAGGACATCATCCTGACCCGGGCTCGCGACCTCCGCCGCGCCGCCGTTCCGGGCTAAGGGACCTGCCCACATGACCGGGCGTTTCGACCCGAACCAGGCCGACCGCCGCTGGCAACAGCGATGGGCGGAGGCGAAGAGCTTTTCCGCCGACAGCAGCAGCAACAAGCCCAAGACCTATGTGCTGGAGATGTTCCCCTATCCTTCGGGGCGCATCCACATGGGCCATGTGCGCAACTACACGATGGGCGATGTCATCGCCCGGTACCGCCGGATGCAGGGGCACGAGGTGCTTCACCCGATGGGCTGGGACGCCTTCGGAATGCCGGCCGAGAATGCGGCGATGGAGCGCAAGGTCCATCCAGGCGAATGGACCTGGGCGAACATCAAGGCGATGCGGGAGCAGCTGAAGCGGCTCGGCTTCGCGCTCGACTGGGAGCGGGAGTTCGCGACCTGCGAGCCGGCCTATTACGGCATGGAGCAGGAGCTGTTCCTCGACCTCTTCGACGCGGACCTCGTCTATCGCAAGGAGAGCGAGGTCAATTGGGACCCGGTCGACATGACCGTGCTTGCCAACGAGCAG
>DASVXR010000015.1:0-2274 GCA_036392595.1 Sphingomicrobium sp. | reverse complement strand
CGGAGGCGGCCTGTGAGATCGCGCCTACAATGACCCGGCTGCCCTCTTAGCTCAGTTGGTAGAGCACCTCCATGGTAAGGAGGGGGTCGACGGTTCGAGTCCGTCAGAGGGCTTCGCGAAGTCGCTGCAAGTGAGCGACTTCGTCGCTTGCTGCGTTGCTCGAGGCCTCGCCCGCTAGGAGGTTCGAGCGACCACAGTGATCTCGACGAGGAGGCCGGCAACGAGGTCCGCGCGCACGGTCGTCCGTACCGGCTTCACGCCCCCGAACTTCTGCTCGTAGACGGCGTTGAACGCGGGGAAGTCAGCCAGGTCAACGAGGTGGACAAGGCAGGAGACGACGTCGTCGAGCGATGCTCCCGCAGCCTCGAGCACGGTCTCGATGTTGTTGAAGGTCTGCTCGGTCTGCTCGACGAGATCGTCGCTGACCACGTTGCCAGTGTTCGGATCGAAGCCGCCTTGGCCGGACAGGAAGATCCACTCACCCACCCTTAGCCCCGGCGAATACGGCCCGGCGGGAACTGGAACCTTGTCAGAGCTAATAGGAGCTTTCATCGATGGGGCCTCCTCGAAGTGGTTGTCCGTCGGCCCTTGCACATGGTGCGAACGTGCACGGAGAGCTCGGCGGCCGCTGAACGTTGCGCTTCCCGGGAGCGCACGGCGCTGCTCAGTCGATCCAGGCTGGGTCTACGAAGACGCCGTCACCGCCGTCTGGGCGATCGGAGCCGATGGCGATCAGCTCGAGGCCGTCGTCTCCGGCTTCGAACGCCCGCACCGTTCCGGGGCTGACGCGAACGACATCCCAGCTGCGGAGCTCGCGGATCTCGTCGTCGAGTCTGACCTGTCCGGAGCCGCTGGTGACGACGTAGGCCTCCTCCTGTTCGCGGTGGCTATGCGCCGAAGGTGAGCGGACGCCGGGGCTATACCGCAGATAGGAGATGCCAAGGTGCTCGGAGTCGAGGTGACTGCGCGCGAACCGCCCCTCGATCCCGGGCGCGCGCTCGCCCAGAGAGTCCTCGACCTCCTCTTTCAGGTTCACGATCGAATACGCGCTCATCAGTTCTCCTCTCTAGTGAGTCAGTGCTGGGTACCGGCCTGCGAGCGATCGAGGATCGCGGACGTCCCTCGGCGCATCAGGTCGCCTCCGACGCTGTCTGCAGCGGCGGGGATTTTCGCCGGCAAGAGGGGGTCGGGTATCCGGCTTCCGAGTCGGAGGAAGCCGACTCCGGTGAGTGCCATCACCAGGGCGCCGCCCCACCAGATGGAGTCGGGTGAGGTTCCGAGCAGCACGCCGCCGACCGCGGGGCCGAGAGCCACGCCGGCCATGAAGCTGAGCTGGTAGAGCGACATGTAGCGGCCGAGCAGATGCGGCGGCGCGATTTCCGAGACTACCGGGGCGAGCACGATGAACTGGCCACACTCGGCAACCGCGATCACGATCGCCACCGCGGCCAGGACGGTGAAAGCAGCGAGCGTCGAGTCCGTGAGCGTTGCGAGCAGGACCGCGAGCATGCCGACCGCGAAGATGGCGCTGGTGGCGAACAGCGCGTGAGTGCGGCGCATCCTCGCCACCAGCCGTGTCGCCGGTACCTGCGCTATGACGATGAAGAAGGTGTTGATGAAGACGACGACACCGATCTCAGCGGCCCCGACAGGCGTATGCGCCGCCGCATACGGCGGGAGGATGAAGGAGAAGAAGGCGCCGCCGATCATCACCATCGCGAGATTGCCCGCGATCAACGCGAGCAGGAGCCGATCCCGGGCAACAGCTCGGAAACCCCGTGCGCCCTCGCTTGCCGACGGAGCATCCGCGAGGCCGGGATCCGGGATCCAGACCAGGACGACCAGCGCGAAGGCGACGAATGTGATTGCGTCGAAGAGGTAGAGGCCCTGGAAAGCCCAGAGGTGGTGATGGGTGGCCGCGACGATGAAGCCCGCAACCGTCGCGCCGAGGCCGAGACCGAAGTTGCCTGCGACTCGGCGGAGCGCGGTCGATGCAGCGCGCTGCTCCGCCGGGACCAGGGTGATGGTCAGGAGTTGGCTGGCCGTTCCCACGAATCCGAAGCCGGCACCGCCGACGGCCGAGCAGACGAAGCCTTGCCAGGGACGGTCGACAAACGCCAGGGCCCCGTAGCCGATCGCGTTCAGGACATTGCCCGCGATCAGGATCCGCTTCGCACTGAAACGATCGAGGAGCGCACCCGAAGGGAGCGTCACCACTGCGGCCGTGGCCATGACCGTCGCCAGCACCAGCCCCGCGGTCGCCGTCGAGAAGCC
>DASVXR010000014.1:0-11139 GCA_036392595.1 Sphingomicrobium sp. | reverse complement strand
AGCCAGGTTCTCTCGAACCCGTTGGCGCCCATCTGGAACTGCACGACGATGTCGTGAGGCACGTCCAGCGCGAACGGCACCTGGCCGCGATTCACCGTCGCGCCGCCCTGCCCGTCTTCATCGTAGCGGGTGGTGGTGCGGAGGCACGCGAGACTCGGTGAGGTCGTGCAATAGACGAGACGGTGACTGATCGACGGCGAGCTTCCAAGCGGATCCTGGAACTGGTCCATCGTGTTGCCGAGGCTCTTGTTCAGCCCGTCGACATGCGTCCTGACGCTGAAGGCCATCCAATAAGTGACGCCGTTTCGATAGCCCGCGTTGTTGCCGATCTCGGCGCGGCGCTTCAATGTTTCGTCGTTCGCGCCGTGATCGAATTGACTGTCACGCAGCTCGAAACGCACGTAGTCATCGGTCGTCCCGAAACAGACGGCATATGGAGTGACGACATTCCATGCCCTGCCGTTCCTCATGCTCCACTTGCGGCCATTCCAGATCACGTTGGTGGAGCCTGCAGTTGGAGTCTCACAGGAGTAAGACGACGAGGCCGTGGCGGCTGGAGCGACGGAGCCTTGCGAGCTACCGTGCTTCAGCATTTGGATTTGCGCGACGGCGGGCGTTGCCAGCAGTGCGCAGATGAGGGCGCTATGGAGTCGCATAATGGAGCGAGGATCGGCCCCGGCGGGTTGAGAATAGGTTAAAGAAAGCCTTAACCGTCGCTTCACTGTATCCGTCTACTCTGGCCCGATGAGGCCGAATTCAATCATGGCAGGCCGTTATGGCCGCGACCGCGAGCCGGTGATGCTCGCCGGGTCCGTCGTGCTGCCTTGCGGGCGTTCGATGCGGGTGATGATCGTCGACCTATCGCCGAGCGGCTGCCGCGTTGAATGCGAAGAGACGCTGCCCGTCGCCGCCACCGTCGAGCTGGATTTCGGGGGCGCGATGGCCAATGCCCTGGTGCGCTGGGCCTATCCCGGAGAGGCGGGTCTGCAACTGCTCCTGGACGGGTGACCGCGCCGGATTTCCAACCCATTGCGGACATTGCACCTGCGTGCGAGCTAAAGCCTCAACGCAGGAGGGCTTGATGACATTCCGGCTGCTGGCCGCCGCTGCGGCACTTGCTTCGAGCGCGGGGGCCGCTCCCGTACTCGCCCCTCCGTCCGAGCTCGGCCCTGACGTGCAGCCGTTCGTGCACGTGCCGGCGGGGCGGATCGCGATCACTCATCTGCGCATCATCGACGGCACCGGCGCGCAACCGGTAGAGGACCAGACCCTGCTCATCGACGGAGCGAAGATTGCGGCGGTGCAGCCTTCGAGCGCGCTGGTCCCTGCGGGCTATCGCACCATCGACGGAAGCGGCGAGACGGCGCTGCCCGGCCTCGTCGGCATGCACAACCATCTCTTCTACCTGCAGCGGCCGAACATCGATCCGACGGGCAAGTTCGAGCAGCCGATCATCATCCCGCAGATGACGTTCAGCGCGCCGCGGCTCTACCTCGCAAACGGGGTGACGACGATGCGCACGACCGGAAGCGTCGAGCCCTATACGGATCTTGCGCTCAAGCGCGAGATCGACGCCGGCCACCTCGTCGGGCCGCACCTCGATGTCACGGGCCCCTATCTCGAGGGCGCGGGCGCATTCTTCATCCAGAACCACCCGATCACATCACCGGAGGACGCACGCAAGGAGGTGGCGTTCTGGGCCGACCAGGGGGTGAACAGCTTCAAGGCGTACATGAACATCACTCGGGCGGAGCTCGGCGCGGCCATCAAGGAAGCGCATCGCCACGGGCTCAAGCTCACCGGCCACTTGTGCTCGGTAACCTATCCGGAAGCGGTGGCGCTCGGGATCGACAATCTCGAGCACGGATTCTTTGTCAACACGCAGCTCGATCCGGGCAAGCAGGCCGACAAATGCTCGGAGGGGACCGGCACGCCCACGCTGCTTGCGATGAAGCCGGGCAGCGCGGACGCGAATGCGCTGATCAAGCTGCTCGTCGATCATCATGTCGCGATCACGTCCACCCTGCCGGTCTTCGAGCAGAGCGTCCCGCTGCACGCGCCGCTCCAGGCGCGGCAGATGGAGGTGCTGACCCCACAGGCAAGGGAGTCGTATCTCTATCTGAGGAACTTGACCGCCGGCCGCGCGGGCACGAAGCGCGCCGAGGACTTCGCGCAGGCTTACAAGAACGACCTTGGCCTCGAGCGGCAGTTCGTTGCAGCCGGCGGGCTGCTGATGGCGGGTCCGGACCCGACGGGGAACGGTGGGGTGATCCCGGGCTTCGGCGACCAGCGCGAGCTGGAGCTTCTGGTCGAGGCGGGGTTCACGCCGGTGGAGGCGGTGAAGATCGGAACGCTGAACGGCGCAACTTATCTCGGCCTGCAGGATCGCATCGGCTCCATCGCGGCAGGCAAGAATGCGGACCTGATGATCGTGAGGGGCAATCCGGCTGCGAACATCAACGACGTCGAGAACGTGATTCTCGTGTTCAAGGACGGCGTCGGATACGACAGCGCGAAGCTCATCCAGTCGGTGAAGGGGCGGTTCGGGGAATATTGAACGGACCGAAGGGGGTAGGCCGATGCATGTTCACTTACCGAAGCCGCTGCACGGCTGGCGCGCATTCGCCGGGGAGGTCGGAATCATTGTCCTTGGCGTGCTGATCGCGCTGGGTGCCGAGCAGTTCGTGGAGAGCCTGCACTGGCGCCACCAGGTTCACGAGACCCGCAACGCGATCGACGCCGAGCTGTCGCACGATCTTGCCGCGCTGCGATTCCGGCTCAACCAGCGCGGGTGCGTGGCTCAGCGGCTGGCGGAGCTCGACCGCTGGTCGCGAGCGATCGGCAACGGAAGACCGATGAAGCTGCGAAAGGCGGTCGACCCGCCGCTCTTCTTCGCAATCCGCACCGCCGTTTGGGATTCGACGACGGGCGAGGTGACGTCCCGAATGCCTTTGGATGCGAAGCTCAATTACGCATCGCTATATGGTGCGATGAAGACGCTCGAGCAACTCATGGAAGACGAAGGAACGCAATGGACGACGATCCAGAGCTATGAGGAAAATCGCGAACTAGACCGGCGGGAGCTGCATGACGTCCAATTTGCGATCAAGGACCTTCAGAGCAACAACGACCTTCTTTCCGCGTTCGAAACTCGCGCCGGCGAGTTCGCGGCGAAGCTGGACCTCAAGCCGGAAACGGACATGGAGGGCCGACTCAAGCAGCAATCGGCTCAGGCCAATCGCCAGTTCTGCACGCCGCTGCTCTAGCGCCGAGGGTCGCCTAGAAAGCGACCCTGCTCGTATAGCCTCCGTCGACGACGAGGTTCTCGCCGGTTATCCAGTTCGCGCGATCGCTTAGCAGGAAGGCCACCGCGTCGGCGACCTCTTCCGGCGAGCCGAGACGGCCCGTCGGCTGTTTCGCGACCGTTGCCTGGTAGAGGTCCGGCATCTCGCGTCTGGCGTGGTCCCAAGTGCCGCCCGGAAATTCGATCGCGCCGGGAGAGACGCAATTGACGCGGATGTTCTGCGGCGCAACCGCCTGGCTGAGCTGCGATGCATAAGTGATGAGCGCTGCCTTCAGCGCGTTGTAGGCGGCCGGCATCAGGAAGGTTTCGAGCGCGGCGACGCTCGAGATGAATAACATCGCTCCGCCGCCGGCCTCCGCCATCACAGGAATGAGCCTGTTCGCGCCCCGCACGGCGCCCATCAGGTCGACAGAGAAACTCGCTTCCCAATCCGCTTCTTCGCTACCGAGCGCGAGTGCGGAGGCGTTGGCGACGAACAGGTCGCAACCGCCGAGTGCCCGGACGGCATCGTCAATCCATCGATCGTTGGCTTCCGGGTCCGATATGTCGCAAGGCGCGCCCCAGCATTTGCCGCCTTCTTTCAGCTCGTCGACTGCCACGCCGAGCTCATCCGGATGTCGGGCGCAGATCGCCACCGACACACCTTCGGCGATCAGCCGCGCGGCGATAGCCTTGCCAATCCCCTTGCTAGCCCCAGTGATCAATGCGCGCTTGCCGCTCAATCCAAGATCCATGGCGGCCTCCACCAAAGCGTTGCAGTTATAGCCGAGGCGAAGCTGGCGCGCGAATGATCTAACGCCGCGCCCGTCGGTAGAGCTTCACAACCTCGCTGACGGGCAATGCGTCGATGTGCTTGCCGTTGCCGTCCATCGGCGTGGCGGCGAAGAGGGAGTTGATTGCCGCTTCCTCCGCGGCCTCGACGGCGGCTTCGAACAGCGGCGACATCTGATCGTTCGGAAGGTCGACGATCGCGCTCGGGTGCGCTCGGCGCTCCGGCGACCGTCGCAAGTCGAGGTTCGTGGAAAAAGCGATCGAATATTCGCCCGAGCCGTTGGTCATCGGCGAGCCCGTCCGAGCGATGCCCAGGAGGCCGCGATGCGCGAGGCGTTCGAGGTTGCGGTCGGACAGCGGCGCGTCGGTGGCGACGATGACGATGCAGGAGCCGTCGCCGCTCGCCTTCGAAAGCTCGTCCTTCAGATAATATTGGCCGAGCGCCTGGCCGACGGGCACTCCCGCCACCTGCAGAACGCCGCCATAATTGCTCTGGACGAGCACGCCGACCGTCCATCCGCCGAGGCTGGGCGGAAGCCTGCGCGAGCTGGTGCCGATGCCGCCCTTCCAGCTGAAGGCGATCGTGCCCGTTCCCGCGCCGACCGCGCCTTCCTGAACCGGGCCTTCGCGCGCGGCTTCGATGGCCGCAACGGCGTTTGCCGCGGTCACGTGCCGCCCGCGGATGTCGTTCAACGTCCCGTCGTTGGTCTCGCCGACCACGGCATTGACCGAGCGCACCTCCTCGTTGCCGGGCTGGCGCAGTGTCCACTGAATAATGCCGGCCGCGGCCTCGGGCACGTTCAGCGTGTTCGTCAGCAGGATCGGGGTTTCGATCTCCCCTAGTTCTTTGACCTGCGTGGAGCCCATGAACTTGCCGTAGGCATTGCCGACTGCGAATCCGGCCGGGACCTTGTCCTGGTAGAGATTGCCTCCGTGCGGCAGGATGGCGGTGACGCCGGTGCGCACGTTCGTGCCTTCGATCAGCGTGGCCTGGCCGACCTTCACGCCCGCAACATCGGTGATGGCGTTGAGCGGCCCGGTGGGCAGGATGCCGAAGATGATCCCGGCTTCGCGGGCGCGGGGGCGGCTGGCGGCATCGGCAGGCGTAGTCATGAGCAGGAGCAAGCTGAGGAGCGAGGCGCGTAGCTGCATTCGCCGATCATGCCACCCGGCTTTGCTTTGTCGAGCATCGAACTCGCCGGCAAAATTCCATTAACCAATCCGCTTGCGCCAAGTCATTGATAGTGCAACGGTCTCGACCGCCGGGCCGCCGAGTCTTGCGGCCGCAAACGGCGCGTACAGCTGGGGAAGCTGTGCATCATGGCAGGCGCTGACTGGCGCGGGGGCGCGCCATGATCTTCAATTCGCTGACGTTCATCGTCTTCTTCGCCATCGTCATGGCGCTGCACTACGCGCCGTTCTTCAGCTGGCACCAGAAGAAGATCAACCTGCTGATCGCGTCGTACCTTTTCTACGCCGCGTGGAACCCGCCCTTCGTGATCCTGCTGTGGACCTCGACCGTGGTGGACTGGTGGGCCGCGCAATGGATGGTTCGCGCGAAGAGCCACCACACGCGCCGGGCGTGGATGCTGACGTCGCTGATCGTGAACCTCGGGATGCTCGGCTATTTCAAGTACGGCGGCTTCCTGCTGCAGAACTTCGTCGCGATCGCGGGCTCTCTCGGCATCATCTATCACCCGCCCGGGTGGGACATCGTCCTTCCGGTGGGCATCAGCTTCTATACGTTCGCGACGCTGTCCTACACGCTGGACGTGTACCTAAGGCGATCGAAGCCGGCGGGAAGCTTCCTCAACTATGCGCTGTTCGTCACCTTCTTCCCGCACCTGGTGGCCGGGCCGATCATGCGGCCGACCGAACTCGTGCCGCAGTTCGAGGAGCCGCGGCAGGCCAAGCCGAACCAGATCTTCTTCGGGCTCGCGCTGCTGACGCTCGGCCTGTTCCAGAAGGTGGTCCTCGCCGATGGCTTTCTCGCGCCGGTGGTCGAGGCCGTTTACGACGAGCATGAGAAGCTCCCCGGAATGCTCGACAGCTGGGTTGCGACCTTCGCTTTCGCGGGCCAGATCTTCTGCGACTTCGCCGGCTATTCAACGTCCGCGATCGGAGTCGCCCTGTGCCTTGGCTTCGCCATGCCGGACAATTTCCGCTTTCCTTATGGTGCCGTGGGGTTCTCGGACTTCTGGCGGCGCTGGCACATCACATTGTCGAGCTGGCTTCGCGACTATCTCTACATTCCGCTCGGCGGGAACCGCCATGGCCCGGCGCGGACCTACATGGCGCTGATGGGCACGATGCTGCTCGGCGGTCTCTGGCACGGGGCCAACTGGACCTTCGTCGTCTGGGGCGGACTCCACGGCCTGTACCTGTCGGTCGAGCGCTGGCTGAGAGCGCGTTTCAAGGGATTCACGCCGGGCCGGGTGACGCTCGTCGGGCTCGCCGTCCTCACATTCCTTCTCGTCAACATCACCTGGGTGTTCTTCCGAGCCAAGACCTTCGCGGGCGCCGGCGTGGTGCTGAAGGGCATGGCCGGGATGCAGGCGAAGCCCGACCCCCTCATCCCCGCGGGACCGATGATGATCACGATGATAATCGTCTCGGCAATCTTCGGGACGCATCTCGCGATGCGCAACACGACTCTGGAGGCGGTGATCGAACGAACACCGTCGGTCGCGATCGCGGGCATTTGGACGATGCTGTTGTTCGCCGTGGTCATCGAACAGGGGCAGGGCAGTGCCTTCATCTATTTCGCCTTCTGACGCCCATAAGGCGGAGTTGCGCGGAGTCCGCGAAGGCGCTCTGCCGGCGGGGCTGAGGCAGACCGCGGCCAACCGCCCCGGACAGGCCCAGCCGGTCCCCACGCGCGACATCCCGCTTCGCCCGTGGGTGAGGATAGGGACGTTCGTCTTCTTCGCGGTGATGCTGCTGACTTCGGCGTGGGAATGGAATGCTCGCGCCAACATCCACCTGCGCGCCGGCGATCTCGACGACAGCCCGCAATCCTGGGCCGAGCAGCGGCGCCTCGCCGATGCAGCGCCGGTGACCATCATCGGCGACAGCCGGATCCTGTTCGACACCGACCTCGATCGCTTCCGGCAGCTGACCGGCGTGCGGCCGATCCAGAACGCGATCGTGGGCACTAACGCGCGCGCGCTTCTCGAAAGCTTCGCCAACGACCCGAACTTCCACGGACTGCTGATCGTCGGCCTGGCGGACCTCAGCTACTTCCGCCCGCAGGGCGTTGGGATCGGCGGGCCGTACCTCAAGAATTTCGGGAAGAACGACAAGCCGTCGCAGCTGACGGGCCTGTGGATCGACCGCTGGCTGCAGCGCCGGCTCGCCTTCATGGACTCCGAATATCGCCTAAGCCGCTGGGCCACTCATTTCGATCACGGCATCCGTGCCGGAGCCAAGAGCCCATATGAAGATGTCTGGAAGCTCTCCGAGGTCTTCGATGGCCGGCAATATTTCATGTGGGAACAGATCCAGACCAACGCCTATCTGCGCGCCCACGCGCGTCACGCGTGGAACCTGTTCAAGGGCCCGCCGCTGCCGCCGTTCATTGCGAGGAATGTCGTCGCACGCAGCGCCGAGGCGGTAAGGCGAATCCGCGCGCGCGGCGGCGAAGTGATCTTCATCCGGCCGCCGTCAGCACCCGAGCTCCGCTCCGTCGAGGACGGCCGTCTGCCGCGTTCCAGGGGCTGGGACCTGCTGCTCGCGGGAACGCACGCGCAGGCAATTCACGCGGACGACCTGCCGCAGGCGCAGGGCCTCGTGATCCCCGAATGGTCGCACCTCAGCCGAAAATGCGCGACCGTATTCACCGACGCCTACGTCCGGCGCCTGACGCAGCTCACGCCGCGGCTGACCCTGCGCGCCGATGCACCGCCGCCGCTCAGCCGCGCGGATTGCGTGCCGGCCGATATCGCTACGAGGTGAGCCTTGACCCGGGTTGCCGCTGAACCCACCTCCGGCTAATCGACCGCTCGAAGCACCCGTAGCTCAGCTGGATAGAGCGTTGCCCTCCGAAGGCAAAGGCCACAGGTTCGAATCCTGTCGGGTGCGCCACCTTTTCAGCCGGACAGAAAAGCGGCGAGCGCTTGGTGAAGCCTCGTCCGCGCGGAGCCGACGATCATCCCGACGTGACCGGAGTCGATGGTCACGGACGCGCCGGCCGGAGCGGTCTCGGGCGGGGCGATCCGGTCGCTCCCGGCAAGCACGTGGAGCGTGGGCGCGCTGACGTTATCGGCCACGATCCGCCCGCCGACCGGCCATTCTCTCGCGCCAGGCAGGTCCCGGCCGAACAGCTCCTCGATCAGCTCGCTCGCAGCCGGATAGGGCAGGGGCTCGCCCTCGTTGGCCCAGTCTTCGAGTTGCACGAACCTGCGCGCTTCGGAGCTCGCCGGCTCGAGGCGGCCGAACTCGGCGAATTTCTTCACGGTGCGCTCCGGGTCGAGGGACCAGAAGGCGGCCTGGAGCACCTCCATCGGCAGCGCCCCGAGCGATCGAGCGGCGGCCTGCGAGTGCTGCCACATGTCCTGCAGCGCCCTGCGCGAGCGTTCCGGATAGCGGCCGAAATTCCACGGAGCGGCCAGCGTGACGACGCGCTCGCACTCGATCAGATTGGCGGTCGCGATCGCCATCGTGCCGCCGAGGCAATAGCCGACGAGCGCCACCGGCTCTCCGATGTTGCGCAGCAAAGGGAGAAGCAAGCGCTCGATATGAGCAGCCACGGTCAGGCCGGACCGCTCGTCCGCCTTGCCCCAGTCGAGCAGCAACGCGCGCCTCCCCATGCCTGCGACAGCAGCGGCGAGCGAAGTCTCGGCGTCGAGGTCGAGGATCCGCGGCGGATTGATCAGGGACGGGATGAGCAGGGCAGGGCGTCCCTCGCCGCCGTGGTCGCGGATGTAGCTGCCGTCGACGCGCGCGATCTCCGGTTTCGGTGCGGGGCGCGCGATGCGCTCGGCATTTTCGTACGCCCGAAGTCCGGTCAGCGCATCGCGGGCGAGCTCCGGGTCGTGCTCCGAGACCTCGCGCAACAGCTCGAGGAACAAAGGCAGCGGCCGCGGAGAGCGTTCATGTTGCAGTGCACTATGCTCCGGTAGTAAGTCGCCGCCCAGGTTGTGGGAGCTGCTCATGGCGAAATCCAGCGCCAAGGTGACGATCAAGAAATATGCCAACCGGCGGCTTTATGACACCGAGAGCTCCGCATACATCACGCTCGACCGGCTGGCGCAGATGGTGCGCGAGGGCCGTGAGTTCGAGGTCGTCGACGCGAGGAGCGGAGAGGACATCACCCGCCAGGTTCTCACTCAGATCATCGTGGAAGAAGAAGCACGCGGCGCAACCATGCTGCCGTTGAACTTCCTCAAGCAGTTGATTGGTCTCTACGGCAACTCAATGCAAAATTTCGTTCCGCAATATCTCGAGGCTGCGATGGACGCCTTCCAGCGCAACCAGACGGCCGTGCGCGACGCGTTCGGCGGCAACGTCTTCGCCGATATCGCCAAGCGCAACATGGCGATGTTCGAGGACGCCGCCCAGGCCCTTTCAGGCAAGCCGAAATCCGAAGCGAAGGCAAGCAGCAGCGATGTCGAGCAGTTGAAGGCCGAGCTTGCCGCGCTTCAGGCCAAAGTCGATCGACTGAGCCGCTGACGATCATGCGCCGACTGGTTGCCGCAGCGCTCGCGCTGGCCTTCACCACTTCACTTTCCGCGCAGGCGTCGATGCCGGATCTCAGCACCGCCACGCCCGTTGCGGGCAGCTGGTCCTACGCCATCACGGTGGACGGAAGCGAAGCGACGTTCGGAACCACGTCGGCGCTTCCGCAGCTGACGATCCATTGCACCAAAGCGACACGCCGAATCGCCATTTCGCGTCCCGCGAGCGCCGTCGCGCCATTCCTCAATGTGTGGACGAGCTCGCAGTCGCGGCAACTGCCGGCGAGCTTCAATCCGATGACGAACCGCATCACCGCGGACGTCGCGGCGTACGATTCTCTTCTTGACGCGATTGCGTTCAGCCGCGGGCGGTTCGGAGTCGCAGTGTCGGGCGCGCCCGCGCTCGTCGTCCCTGCCTGGGCCGAGCCTGCGCGCGTTGTCGAGGATTGCCGCGCGTGAGCGGCGCGAAGCGCAAGAGTTTGCCGAAAATTCACGCGAGAACAAGTCTTGTGTTGAAGGGCGATAAGACTCATCTTCTTCGTGGCTTCAACGCAGCGAAAGGAGGTGATCCGATGTCTCATGGTTCAGCAGGGAGGTCGGAAAGGGGTGTTCGTAAGCCCTAAGTGCTGACGGACGGCCACATCTCCGGCCGCTGACCATGTCGAAGGGCATCGTCGCTGTTGAGCGGCGGTGCCCTTTACATATGCAAATTCCGCACAAACCCTACTTCATTTGGGAACCGTTACAGCCGTAAAGTGTCTTTCCTCGCGACGCAGGGAGAGCAGCCATGGCCAAATCGCCGAGAAGAACAACTTCCAAGACGACTTCATCAAGATCCTCGTCCGGATCGTCTTCGTCGCGATCCTCTTCGACATCCTCGTCGGGCGCCAAGGACATTACCGACAAGATCAAGAATGCGGCGATGAGCAAGGAAATGCTCGCCGCCGGCCTCGCCGCCGCGGCCGCTGCGATCAGCGCGAGCCCGAAGGCTCGGCGCGCGATACGCGACGCGGGCCTCGACGCTGCGGACACTGCGTCTCAGGCAGCAACCAACGTCATGGCGAGCGCGACCAAGCTCGGCTCGATCATTGCCGAGGCAGTCGCCGAAGCCGCCCAGCGCGTCATGTCCGGCAAGTGGAGCCCGGAAGCAGGGTCGAGCAGCGGCGCTGACTCGTCATCATCGCGCAGCACCGGCGCGCGCAAGACAAGCGCGAAGCGTTCGACGGCGAAGCGCTCGACAGCCAAGCGCTCTACGGCGAAGCGTTCGACAACCTCCCGCGCGAAATCGTCATCCGCCGGCGCCAGCCGCGCGTCGACGGCGCGCAAGCCGGCGGCGAAACGCTCAACCGCGAAACGGTCGACGGCCAAGCGCTCCACTGCGTCGGCTTC
>DASVXR010000013.1:0-8497 GCA_036392595.1 Sphingomicrobium sp. | reverse complement strand
CCGGAACCGGCGCACGGCTGCTGCGTTCAGGCGCGCAAATGACCGAACAAGCCGACGGCCTCTATTTCGCTCGGCGTGAGCGCCGGGAAAGGGCGATGAGTCGCCTTGCTTCGAACCGGCGGGTGGCCGCAGCCCATTCCGAGATGGACGAACGCTACGAGGCCCTTGCCGTCATCTTCGGCGCGTAGCGGATCGGCGGACTTCCGCGCGACTATCGCTGACGGTTCACGACAGGACGTGCATCCCTTCGGCTGAACTCAGCCGGGCACCGGCTGGCCGTGTCTACGCTCGAAGCTATCGTGTGAGCGTTTCCGGGGAGGGAAATGATTATGCGTTCTATGTTCCTGTCCGCGACCGTCGCGCTCGGGCTTTTCGCTTCACCGCTGGCCGCTCAGCAGACCGCGCCGACCCAGCCGGTTCCGCCCGAGCAGCAAAGCCAGCCGTCAGTGCCGCCTGCTCCACCGCCCGACATGCAAACGACCCCGGCGGTGCCGCCGGCTCCCCCACCGGACATGCAGGCTGCCCCCGGAGGCCCGCCGCCCTTTCCGCCGATGCCGTCCAGGGCTCCACGCCACCGCTGGGTCGACATGGGCGGTCACCACCGGGCGACGCGCACTCATCAGAGCGCCAGGCACGCCCATCACAAGGCGAAGCCTGCGCACCACCGGCTGACTCGGACGGAGAAGAACATCCGCTATTGCGACAAGCTGAGCCACCGGAAGGCGATGCATAACCGGACGTGCGTGGCGCTGATGAAAAAGCAGAAGGCGAGCCGGGCGCATCACGGGCTGACGCGGACGGAGAAGAACGCCCGCTATTGCGACAGGCTCAGTCACCGGAAGGCGATGCATAACCGGACGTGCGTGGCGCTGATGAAGAAGCACAAGGCTACGCATCACCGAGTCACCACGCATCGCCACCGCACCAGCCGTCATGCCGTGCGGCATCGCCGCTAGGCACCCGTTAGGCTAGGCCGCTTAGTTCCGGGGCTGATCGGAGCGGTCGAGCGCGATCGGATCGAGGAAGGCGAGGCCGACGAGGCCGTTTTCGGTCCACTTGACCACCGCGGGCACGAGGATGCCGCCTTCGAAGCGGACGTGAACCTTGGCTCCGGGACACAGATCCTGGACATGCTCGCCCATGACTCCGCCTTCGGAGATGTTGTGGATCGCGAACTTCGCGGGCGATCCGTCGATCAGCAGCTTCAGCTTGCGGTTCTTTGCCGGCATTCGGGGGAAGCGCCGCTGGTCGGCCGAGGTCGAAACGTTGCGGGCTCGCGGCGCTGGAGCAGCGGCCTCGTGGCGCGAGGTTTCCGCGAGCGGCACCGCCGTCCCGCAAAAGCCGCACTCCGCGCTCATCCGGCCGATATACCATTGCGAGCGGCCGCAACCGGGGCAGTGGTTGGCCTCGTTGGCGCGATAAACGATGTGATGGCCGCGCTTCGCGAGGGCCGCCGCAAAGCTGGCCGAAGCGCGTTCGTAGAGAAGGACGTCCGACATGAGTCGAGCTTCACCTTTCCTGCCGAGGCGTATGAGCCTCGGAAATAAAGGGTATCCCGCACAGATTGCCGACTCGTTACCGACACTGATGTGGATCAAGAAAGCTCAAGGACGCGAGTAAGTTGACCGTTCCCGCGCGTGATCGGCTCGAACAGGCTCTTGCCCGCATCGAAGACGCGTCGGGCGAAGGCAGGCAAACCTTCCTCACCCTTTACGAGGAAGCCGCGCGCGCGGCCGCCGATGCGGCCGACCGCCGAGCTCGCGAGGGCCACCCGCTCGGGCCGCTCGACGGCGTGATCGTCAGCATCAAGGACCTGTTCGACGTTGCTGGAGAGCCCACCCGGGCCGGATCGAGAACGCTTGCCGATGCCCAGCCGGCGGCGAGCGATGCGCCGGTCGTGCGGCGCCTTCGCGAAGCCGGCGCCGTCATCATCGGCAAGACCAACATGTCGGAGTTCGCTTTCACCGGCGTCGGGACCAATCCGCATTATGGGACCCCCGGCAACCCCGCCGACCGCGCTCGAGTGCCAGGCGGTTCATCGTCGGGCGCCGCCGTCGCCGTTGCCGACGACATGTGCGAGATCGCCATCGGTACGGACACTGGCGGATCGACGCGGATCCCGGCCGCTCTCTGCGGAGTGGTGGGTTACAAGCCCACCAAGTCTCGAGTGCCGACCGAGGGAGCCTTCCCGCTGTCGTACACGCTCGATTCGGTGGGGCCGGTGGCCAAGACCGTTGACGATTGCGCCAAGACCGACGCGATCCTCGCCGGCGAGCTGCCGTGGCGGCTCGAGCGTGTCGCGCTCCAGGGGCTGCGTTTCGACGTCCCGCAGGGCCTGCCGCTCCGGCAGCTCGACGAGCAGGTTGCAGGGGCATTTGAGACCGCGACCGCCGCGCTTGGCCGCGCGGGCGTGCGCCTGTCGGACGCGCATTTTTCGCTGTTCGACGACATGAAGCGCGTGAATTCCGTTGCGACGATCGCGACGGTCGAAGCCTATCGCATTCATCGCGAACGGCTGGCCGAGCATGGGGAGGATTATGACCCTCGAGTTCGCGAGCGGATCGAGATGGGCGCCGCCGTTTCGGAAGCCGATTATGCGATGATGCTGGAAGAGCGAAATCGGCTGGTGAGCGCGATGGACTCGGCGCTCGCCCAGGTGGATGCCCTGCTCCTGCCGACGACTCCGATCGTCGCGCCGACGCTGGAGGAGGTTTCGAGCGCGGACGGTTTCAGGGAAAGCAACCGGCTGCTCCTTCGAAACACCGCGATTGCCAACTTCTTCGACCTTTGCGCGATCTCGCTACCCATCACTGGCCAGGGAGAATTGCCGGTTGGACTGATGCTCGTGGCGCGCCGCGGCCACGACCGGCGGCTGTTCGCCATGGCCGCGGCGGTCGAGCGGCTCGTGGCCTAACGCGCGACGAGCGCGCTTACCCGGTGAAGGAAGGAGTGGCGTCCGACCTGCCCGTGATGGACCTCGGTGAATATCCCGCCGCAGAGCGCGGGGAGGGCGACCTCCAATCGAGTCACGTCCTCGAATCGGCGCAGCTGGACACGCAGGTGCAGCCTGCCGTCGAACTCGAATGCGATGAGCGCGTCCGGAGGGCAAATGTCGCGGATGATCGCGGTCAGCCTCGACAGTTCGTCAGACACCGGCGTTGCTTTGGAAGGGACGGAAATTCGCTCGACCTTGGCCGAAGCCTCGACGTCTCCGAGCACGCTCATCCTCAGCCTCCGTCCACCCCCACGGGACGTTAACCGGTCTTAGGAATACCCGAAATTAACAAACCGCACCAACAGATTAAAATCTGCGTTGAAGCGCACCCGCTGCCGTCGATGCCAAAAAGAAAGGGCCGCATGACGCGGCCCTTCCCTTGAGACAGATTCCGCTTCCCGCCTTGAGCTTACGACAGCTTGTCGGCGTAGATCATCCGGCCGCCCGCGAGGCGCCGCATGACCTTGAACTGGTTCTCGCGGCTCATGGCGAAGCAGCCTTCTGAGCGGCCGAGCTTGCCGTGGATCGGGATCATGTCGTCCTCGGCATACCAGGCGTTGTGGATGACAAGCGCGCGCGGCTCGGCGTTGTAGTTCGACCAGTCGAGACCGCGGACCTTCATCGAAAGCCCGTACTTGCCGTCATAGTAGTCGCCGGTCGTGTAGGTCCCGTTCGAGCTCGCATAGGAGCCGAAGTCGTTCGAGAAGCGCTCGACATAACCACTGTGGTCAGGGTCGGAGCCGCGGCCATGAGCGACTCGATAGGCCTCGGTCGTGCCATTCATCAGGTCGACGACGTAGAAGCGCGGGTCGCTCGAGGGCTTGGAGAAATCGACGACGCCGATCACGTCGCGCGGCCAAATCTTGTGCTGGTCGAGCGCGGCCTTGGCCTTGGCGAAGAGCTGCGGATCGATGTCGCCGGGGACGGCCGGAACGGCCGACTGCGGGGCCTGGACCTGGCCGGGAACGGTGCGGAAGGCGAGCGGATCGGGCGAGGCGGAGCCCTGCGTCGGGGTGAGCACCCCCGGCAGAACGCTCGAACTCGCTGCGGACGAAAGGATGACCCCCGCGGCCCCCATCGCCCCCAAACGCAACATATCCCTCCGGTTCAACGTCACCCTTTACCCTCCCAAATTCGAAGCGACCTGTTTATCATTCAATGGGTTAATGGCCGATAACCCATATGTTCAGGTTTCTCGATCCATCGCCCCAGGCACTCCGTTCATCGCACCGTTCACCAGTTCGCAACGGCTTGAAGGGGTTGCGGCATGCTGCTAAGGGCGTCGGCACCGCCGCAGCTATGCTCCGGAGGCCGATGCCGTGTTGCTACGAATAGGGCGATGCGGCGCTTTTTGTCAGTGTGATTCGGCCGCTAGAGGCCTGTGAACAAGGAGAGTGACGGGACTTTATGCAGATCATCGTTCGCGACAATAATGTCGAGCAGGCGCTGCGCGCGCTCAAGAAGAAGCTGCAGCGCGAGGGCGTCTACCGCGAGATGAAGCTGCGCCGTCATTACGAGAAGCCGTCGGAGAAGCGCGCCCGCGAGCGGGCTGCCGCGATTCGCCGCGCCCGCAAGCTCGAGCGCAAGCGCGCCGAGCGCGAAGGCGCCCGCTAAGCTCTAGCGGCACCCAGCAAGTGTCCGTCGCCGAAGCCGCCCACCGACCCGCCAACACCGGCAGGGCGATCAGGCTCTGGCTCGGCTTCCTGCTGGTCATCGCCGCGGGCGTCGGGCTTGCCTGGATCGGCGCCGGATCGCTTCGGCCCGAGCTTACCGAGACGGGCCTCCAGTTCCGCGAGGTGAAGGGCGGTCACGGGGATCGGATCACTCCGGCCGACGCCGCGCTCATGGACTATGTGCTGACGTCCGACGACGGCACGGTGCTCGACAGCAGCGAGTCGCATGGCGGCGCTCAACCATTCGCAATGGCCCAGGTCTTTCCCGGGTTCGCCGAGGCGATGACGAAGATGCAGGAAGGCGGCGAGTACCGCTTCACCATGCCGCAGCGCCTCGCTTTCGGGAACAGCCCGCCCCCGCAGGGCTTCCCCGCCAACACCTCGCTGACCTTCGAGGTGCGCGTGCGCAAGGTCGTCCGCGGCGGCGCCGCTATGATGCAGCAGGGCGCCCCACAGCAGCAGCAATAGCCGGTCCCGACTCCACGACTTCCGGCCCTTCTCCCTCCTCCGCCTCATGCTTCCGGCTGAGGTCGATCAGCACCACCTTCAGCGTCGCGAGGATCGGGTCGGCGAACAGCACGCCGAGGATCCCGAACAGCGCGCCCATCAGCAGCTGCATCGCCAGCAGCACGGCCGGGGCGAGATCGACCGTGCGTCGGGCGACGAACGGTACCACGACGTAGGCATCGATATTGTGCACCAGGAAATAGACCACGATGCACCAGACGCCCTGCGCCTGGCTCGAGCTGAAGCCGACGGCGATCATCAGGACGCCGGAGACGATCGCCCCGATGTTCGGGATGAAGGCGAGCACCCCGGTGACGAGGCCGAGGAGGCCGGCCATGGGCACCTGGCCTAGCGTTAGCAGGAACCAGGTGAAAATGCCTTCGAACACCATCGCGATCAGGCGGCCGAAGAGCAGCCGGCGAAGGGTAAAACCCGCATGCTCGGCGATCCGGTAGAAGCCTGCTCGATGCCGCACCGGGAGCATCCAGGCGATGCCCCGGTCATAGAGCTTCGGCTCGGAGGCGAGGAAGATGCCGATCACGATCATCGCGATGACGCTGGCGACCGCTCCGATGACGCTTCCGACGGCGCTGGTGAGACGGCCGACCGAGCCCATCAGCTCCGTGCCGATGCTCGGCACTCGTCCCGGCGCAACGAGGCCGATCGAGGCGGCGAACTCGAGCAGCCGGTGGAACTGCGCGGTGACGACGAGCCGAAGGGCTTCGAACTGCGCGCCGATGGTCGTCCCTGCGAACCACAATACCCAGCCGATGAATCCGAAGCCGAGAAGCAGCACGAGCAGCAGCCTCAAGCCTCGCCCGAGGGGCAGGAAGCGCCCGAGCAGGCGCACTCCCCCGTCGAGGAAAACCGCGAAGATCGCGCCGCCGACGATCAGCAGCAGCGGCTGGCCAAGCACGATGACCCCGACGATGGCCAGAGCCATGCCGAGCCACACGGCGGCCTTCACGATCTCGCGGCGGACGAGGGGGTCGCGGAACTCCGCCGGGCCTGGCCGCTCCACATGGGGCTCGGTC
The DNA here is from genome assembly GCA_036392595.1 of Sphingomicrobium sp. GTDB lineage: Bacteria > Pseudomonadota > Alphaproteobacteria > Sphingomonadales > Sphingomonadaceae > Sphingomicrobium. Next base: position 2,288 of record DASVXR010000013.1, on the reverse strand, counting down.
GTCGGCGGCCCCGCCATCAGCTATTCCTGAGCGAGGTCCCGGCGCGGCCGTGGCGCAGCGCCTCGATCCAGGTCAACGGGTTCCACCAGACGGTCGATCCGTCGAGCGAGAAGGTGATGAACTCGGCGCGGCCGCCGATATTCTCCCACGGCACCGGGCCGCCGAGGCCGCCCTGCCATTCAGGCACACGGCTGTCGGCCGAATCGTCGCGGTTGTCGCCCATCAGCCAGACATGGTCGGCGGGGATCTGCACCGGTCCGAAATTGTCCTCGGTCGATCGCCCGAGCTCGACCGTCTCATAGGAGCGGCCGTTGGGAAGAGTCTCCCGGACGACGGGGACCCGGCAGTACATCTTCCCGTCGCTCCCGCGCACTCGGAAGTTGTAGAGCGCCGGGTCGTGCTCCGAGCCGCATGGCGAGTTGACGTCGATCGGGATCATCGCGGCAGGCAGAGGCTCGCGCTTCACCGGCTGGCCATTGATGAAGAGCGTTCCGTCACGCATCGCAATGAGGTCGCCCGGAAGCCCGATGACCCGCTTGATATAGTCGGTGCGCGTTCCCGGCGGCGTGACAATCACGATATCGCCGCGCTCGGGCAGGCGGCCGAACAGCCGGCCTTTCACCGGCGGGATGACGTGGAAGCTCGGGGACACCCAGGACCAGCCGTAGGGATATTTGGTGACGACGAGCCGGTCGCCCGTGAGCAGCCCGGGCATCATCGATTCGGACGGGATGTAGAAGGGCTTGGCGACGAGGCTGTGGAAGGCGAGCACGGCCAGGAGCACCCACAGCAGGCCCTTGATCTCACGCCACAGGGCGGAGCCCTTGTCTTCCTTCTTTTCTGCTGGAGCCGGCTGCTGTTCGGCGATCGGCTCGGGGACGGTGTCGGTCAACAATTAGGGCTCCAGCTTGCGGGCGGTAAGGATGACGAAGGCCTGCGCCCAGGGATGATCGTCGGTCATGGTCAGATGTATGTCGATGGCGTGGCCTTCCGGCGCAAGGCCGTCAAGCCGCGCCTTCGCTCCGCCGGTTAGCATTAGGGTCGGCTGGCCGGACGGAAGATTAACGACGCCAATGTCCTTCATATAGACTCCGCGCTTGAAGCCGGTGCCAACCGCCTTGGAGAAGGCTTCCTTCGCGGCGAAGCGCTTGGCGAGGGTTCCGGCGCGCGTGTGGGGGCGGGACGCCGCCTTCTTCCGCTCGACTTCAGTGAACACGCGGTTGAGGAACCTGTCGCCCCAGCGGTCGAGCGAGTTCTGGATCCGCTCGATGTTGCACAGGTCCGAGCCGATGCCGACGATCATGTCAGAAAGCCCCGGACACGCACCAGCGTGAGTCCCGCAAGCAAGACGAGAAGACCAGCAGCGGACAATGCGGTGGATCTTCCACCTCTGGCTCTCCAACCGCCGATGCCGAGCAGGATTGTCGCGAGGGAGGGCAATAGGCCCAGAAAGATCAAATGGACGAGCGACGGCGGCCGACGATCCGGCCAAGGAAGCGCGGTGACAGTGTAGACCAGACCGAAATAGAGCACCGCCATGGCGATCACGAGACCAGCCAGGTAGCGGTTTCCCGGGCGTTCGCGCCTCGTCACCGTGCGCTGTCCATCAGCGCGCGCATCCGGCGGACGCTGGCGTCGAGGCCGGTGAAGATCGCCTCCCCGATGAGGAAATGGCCGATGTTGAGCTCGGCGATCTGCGGGATGGCCGCGACCGGCACCACATTGTCGAAGGTCAGCCCGTGGCCGGCGTGAGGCTCGATGCCGTTCTTGACGGCCAGCGCCGCACAGTCGGCGATCCGCTTGAGCTCGGTCGATCGATCGTCGCCTTCGACATGAGCGTAGCGCCCGGTGTGGAACTCGACGACGGGAGCACCGAGGCGAACTGCCGCCGCGACCTGCTTTTCGGTCGGCTCGATGAAGAGGCTCACGCGAATGCCTGCCGCGCCGAGCTTGTCGACATAATAAGCGAGGTGGTTGTGCTGCCCGGCAGCGTCGAGCCCGCCCTCGGTCGTTCGCTCCTCGCGGCGCTCGGGGACGATGCAGGCGGCGTGCGGCTTATGGCGAAGCGCGATCTCGAGCATCTCCTCGGTCGCCGCCATTTCGAGGTTGAGCGGGATCCGCAGGTGCCGCATCAACTCGGTAATGTCGTCGTCGCGGATGTGCCGGCGATCCTCGCGAAGGTGCGCGGTGATGCCGTCGGCCCCCGCTTCGGCGGCGGCGAAGGCGGCGCGGACGGGATCGGGGTGGTCGCCGCCCCGGGCATTCCGGATGGTCGCGACGTGGTCGAT
>DASVXR010000012.1:0-5694 GCA_036392595.1 Sphingomicrobium sp. | reverse complement strand
GATGACGTCGCGACGCCGCAGGGATTGGCGTGCTTGACGATCACGCAGGACGGCTCCGCGTCGCGGAACTCCGCCACAAGCTCCAAAGCGGCGTCGGCGTCGTTGAGGTTGTTGTAGCTGAGCTCCTTGCCCTGCACCTGTTCGGCCTGGGCGATGCCCCGCGCCGTCGGGCCGAGGGGGACGTAGAGCGCCGCTTGCTGGTGCGGGTTCTCGCCATAGCGGAGCGGCATCTTCAGCCTTGACGATATGGTCCACGTCTCCGGCCAGCGCTCACCCTGGTCGGCGAAGGCGAACCATTGCGAGATGGTCGAGTCATAAGCGGCGGTCAGGGCGAACGCCTTGGCGGCAAGCTTCTTGCGGAATTCCAGGGACGTACCGCCCTTTTCATCGACTTCGGCCAGCAGCGCTGCGTAGTCGGCGGGATCGGTGACGATGGCGACATGGGCGTGGTTCTTGGCCGCCGATCGCACCATCGACGGGCCGCCGATATCGATATTCTCGATGATGGTGCCGCGGTCCGCGCCGCTCATCACGGTGTTGAGGAACGGGTAGAGGTTGACGACGACCAGATCGATCGGAGCGATTCCGTGCTGCTCCATCGCCGCGACATGCTCGGGATTGTCGCGAACTCCGAGAAGGCCGCCGTGCACCTTCGGATGAAGCGTCTTCACCCGCCCGTCCATCATCTCCGGAAAGCCGGTCAGGTCTGATATGTCGCGGACGCTCGCGCCGCATTCGCGAAGCTTCGCGGCCGTTCCGCCGGTGGAGACGATCTCGACGCCATGGCGCGCGAGGCCGGCGGCGAGATCCTCGAGGCCGCTCTTGTCGGAAAGCGAGATCAGCGCCCGCCGGACGGGGACTAGGTCGGTCATTCTGCTCCTCTTGATTAGCTCGTCCGCCGGAACTGCCAGCCGATTTCGCCGCCCAGCGACGAGATTTCGCCGACGACGACCAGCTGGTTCGTCCGCTGCGGCTGGCCGCGACCGTCGATCCAGAGGCTTTCCTCTGTCGTGAGGCTTCCGCCGCGGCAGCGGAAATTCCACGGCGGAGCGCCCTTCGAGCGCAGGATCGCCCCCATCCCGTCGGCCGTAATCACCGGCTCGACTCCGGGCGCGAGGTGGAAGCGGACCGCGTAAGGGGCTGCCTCGCGGATCTTCTTGCGGCCCTTCGCAATGAGCTGGTCGGCGCCGCGCAGCTCCTTGCCGTCATTGCCGAGCATCAGGCTTCGCTTGTGCACCATCCCGAACGCTCGAACATAGCCGTCGTGGCTTGATTCGAGGCGGCTCGCGTCATTGTCCTCGCTGCGCTCGATGGTGACGTCGTCGACACCACGGCCAAGCGAGCCGTCGGCCAGGATGTTGGTCGAATTGGTGTCGGCGAGCACCAATGTGCTGTGAGCGGCGGTGGTGCGCAGGCCCTCGACGAGCCCTTCGGGAAGAGCCGTCGGAAGAGGTCCGGGACCGCCGCAATTGACGATCAGCCGCTGCGATCCGTCGGAGATTTCGAGCGCCAGGGTCGAGGCCGAGCCCTGGGCCGCGATCTTCTGCGGGGGCGGCGGAGCGGCATCGATGATGACGACCGTGCCGAGCGCGGACATGCGCTGATAGCCCCAGGCGCGGGCATTGCGCAGCGGGCGGGCGCGAAGGCCGCAGCCTTCGACCAGCGCCGTGAGCCGCGAGGATTCGCCCGGATTGCAGCCCTGCCAGCTGGACAGGGCGCCGTCGCCGAGCGTAATTCCGTGGAGCGCCGCGAGCGAGGCCGCCGCCGCAGCTTCGATCCCGTCGGGGATGGTCTGCTTGGCTGCGAAATAGCAGGAGCGCAGCAGGCCGAGGCGATCGACCAGCAGCGCCTGCTCAAAGGGCGAGCGGCTGACGAGCCCGCCGTCGTCGAACTGGGCCGCGGCGAGCGCCCGGGCGAGACCGGCTTCTCCGCGAGCGACCCGGGGCACGCCCCCCTGGACGAGGAGCCCGGCAGCGACGACTCCGCACCAAGCCGTGACCCGCTTCAGGCCCGCGGGCGCCTTGTCGGCGTTGGCGTCAAGGTGCCGCGCGCCCCGGGCGAGCGTGTTCAGCAGCGCCGAGCGATAGCCGCCGTCGCTGCTCGAGAGGATGTACGGTGCATAAGCGGCCCAATAGAGAATGCGCTCACCCCAGAGGTGCGGCGCCCAGGCGTCATCGACGCGCGACCCGTGGGCGATCAGCCAGCGACCGACGACCGCCTCGGCCAGGCGAGCGCCCTTCTCTCGCGACGCGGCGGCGGCAAGGTCCCTTAGCCATGAGAAGCCTTCGAGCTGCTCGGTCAGCATCCCGCGGCCGGCGGCTTCCTCGAAGTCGAGGTCGACCAGCGACAGGGACTCGCTGCCCACGCTGAACCGTCCGGCGAGCAGCGCCTCGCCGCGGCTGCGGTCGCCGGGAACATGGTCGCGCGGCACCGCGACGAGCTTCAGCGGCTGGCGCGACTGCTTCAATCGCGAGAGGAGAGAGCCGCGCGCGAGCTTGCGGACGACGTCGCGCTCGGCCGCCGATCCGGTGGCGTTCATCCGCCCCTCAGCGCGCGAATATTGGCCGAATAATCCTTTGGGCCGCCGCGGAAGGCCGCGGTTCCCGCGACGAGGACATTGGCGCCCGCGTCGAGCGCCTGGGGAGCTGTCGCGGCGTCGATCCCGCCATCCACTTCGAGATGCACGTCGAGATCCAGCCTGGCGATGCGCTCGGCGATCGCTTCGATCTTCTTGAGCTGCGTCGCGATGAACTTCTGGCCCCCGAAACCGGGATTCACTGTCATCACCAGCACGAGGTCGAGGTCCTCGATCACATAGTCGATCGCATCGACGGGGGTTGCCGGATTGAGCGATACGCCCGCCTTCCTGCCGAGCGACTTGATGCGCTGGATCGTGCGGTTGAGGTGCGGCCCTGCCTCGGGGTGGACGGTGATGATATCCGCACCGGCCTCGGCGAAGGCGTCCAGAAACGGGTCCACCGGCGAGATCATCAAATGGACGTCGAACGGCTTGGCCGTGTGCGGCCGGAGCGCCTTCACCACGCCGGGGCCGATGGTGAGGTTCGGCACGAAATGCCCGTCCATCACGTCGATGTGGATCCAGTCCGCGCCGGCCTCGTCGATCGCGCGCACTTCCTCGCCGAGCTTGGCGAAATCGGCGGAGAGAATGGAAGGGGCGATGAGCGGACGGGCCATGGGCCCGATTAGACGGGATTAACCCGCGCGGACAAGGCGGGCCATGAAGAAGCCGTCGAGGCCGCCCTGATCTTCGAGAAGGCCGGGCAGGATGCGGACCCATCCCTCCGGCGATGGCGTCACGAAGCCCGGCAATTCCCGCGGTTGAGGAGGGTCCACCGCGAGACCGCTGTGGGCGACAATGCCCTCGCCCTCCTCCGATTCGAGCGAGCAGACCGAATAGACCAAAGTTCCGCCAGGCTTCAGCCATTTCGTCGCCCGGTCGAGCAATCGGCGCTGGAGTTCCGCGCTTTCCGCGATTCGGCGCGGATGAGCGCGTAAGAGGACTTCGGGATGGCGCCTGAAGGTGCCGGTCGCCGAGCAGGGCGCGTCGAGCAGGATGGCGTCAAAATGCCGGTCCGGCTCCCAGGCGAGCGCGTCCGCTTCGATGAGCTCGGCTCTCAGCTGAGTGCGTGCCAGATTCTCGCGCAGCCGCTCGAGGCGCGCGCCCGACGCGTCCACCGACGTCACCTGATGGCCGGCCGCAGCAAGCTGCATCGTCTTGCCGCCGGGAGCCGCGCAGAGGTCGAGGACCTCTTTCGCTCCGTCGGGAATCAGTCGCGCCGGAAGCGAAGCGGCGAGATCCTGCACCCACCAGCGGCCTTCCCCATAGCCGGCGAGATCGCTGACCGAGGAGCTGTCGAGACGCACATGGCGCGCGGCCAGCGACGTTCCGCCGTGCTCCGCCGCATAGGCCTGCGCTTCGGAGTCGTCGGCGAAGCTCAGGTCGAGGCGTGGACGCTGGGCGATCTGGCGTCGTGCTGCCTCGACTGCATCGTCGCCCCAGGCCGATCGCCAGCGCTCTTCGACGTCCTTCGGCAGGCGGGGAGCGTCGAGCTGCGGCACTCCACGCCTCAGCAGCGTGCCCAGTACTCCATGCACCAGCCGGCGAGGACCGCCGTCGACCAGCGGCAGGGCCGTCGCCACCAGCGCATGATCCGGTGTCTGCAGCCCGATCTTCTGGGCCAGCGCGAGGCGCAGGACCATCCGCGCCTTGCTGTCGTCGGGCAGGCGCTGGCGCGTCGCGCTGTCGATCAGCGCATCGAGATCCGGGATCCGGCGCAGGGTCTCGCCGACGATGGCGATCGCAAGCGCATGATCGGCAGGGGGAAGCTTCCGCTCCGACGAGGCTGCCGCGTCGAGCGTCTGCCCACGCCGGAGCACGGCGTCGAGCATTCGCAGCGCGGCGCGGCGCGACCCGACGCCTTCAACGCTTGGCATTGCCGGCCCCCAAGCTCATCTTGAAGTCATGAAACGGCCGAAACATCTCGATCCTCCGGCGCATCTCAGCCCGTCGCCGCCGGTGCCGGAGCCCGGACAGGCAATTCCGCCGCAGGCGCCCGTCGGGGAAGAGGAGCGGCTCGACCCCACGCGTTACGGCGACTGGGAGAAGAAGGGCATAGCGGTCGATTTCTAGTCTTCTTCGTCGCCCGGCGGCCGGCTGAGCATGGTTTCGAGCAACTCGTCGATATTCACTTTGCCTTCGAGCAACTCGACGACGGCGGCCGTGATGGGCATGTCGATGTCACGCTCCACCGCGATGCGGTGAACGACCGGCGCCGTGTACGCCCCTTCGGCGACGGTTCGCCGGTCCTTCAGCAAGTCGCGGACATTCCCGCCTTCGCCGATCGCCTTGCCGAGCGAGAAGTTGCGGCTGCTGGTCGAGGAGCAGGTGAGCACGAGATCGCCAAGGCCGGACAGGCCCGCCAGCGTTTCTCGCCGTCCGCCCATCGCGACCCCGAACCGGGTCATTTCGGCGAAGCCGCGCGCGATCAGCGCGGCTCGGGCGTTCTGGCCGAACCGTTTACCCTCGACGATGCCGCAGGCGATCGCCAGCACGTTCTTAACGGCTCCGCCCGCTTCCGCGCCCGCGACGTCGTCCGTGCAATAGGTGCGAAAGTGCACCTGGTTGATTCGAGCGCGGAGCTTCTCGCCCAGCTGCCGATCCTCGCAGGCGAGGGTGACCGCTGTCGGCAGCCCCGCCGCCACCTCATGCGCGAAGGTTGGGCCCGACAGGACGGCGACGGGCGATGCGGGACAGACCTCGCGCGCGACGTCGTGAAGCAATTTCCCACTGCGTTCCTCGACCCCCTTCGAGCAAAGGACGAGCGGACGGTCCCGCGCCGGAGCGCGCTCGAGGATCGAGCGCATGTGCTGCGCCGGAGTCACCATGAGCCAGGCGTCGCATGAATCGAGCTGGGCGAGGTCCGAGGTTGCCCGAACCGCCTCGTTGAGCGGGATGCCGGGAAGGAAGACGGAGTTTTCGTGTCGCTCGTTGACCGCTGCGACGACCTCCGGTTCGAGCGCCCAAAGCAAGGTTTCCCGGCTACCGGTCGCGGCGAGCTGCGCGAGCGCGGTGCCCCAGGCGCCTCCGCCGACGATTCCGAGCTTCATGCCTTCACGCCCGCGCCGCGCACCTTGTCGGCTTCGGGGTCGAGGGGCCAGCGAGCGCGCGCCGGA
>DASVXR010000011.1:0-1516 GCA_036392595.1 Sphingomicrobium sp. | reverse complement strand
GGCAACTGCCTGACGGTGGAAGTCGAGCGTCCCCAATTTAGCGCGTAACGGAGCCTTCCTTGTCCCAGCCCCAGCTTACCCGCCGCGAAACCATCGCCGCGCTCGCCGCCAGCGTTGCGCTTCCAGCGCTTTCGGCGCCTGCATTCGCCAAGCCGGGTCCTCGAGTCACCGACGCGGAAGCGAACGCCCTCCTCGATTCGATCGGCGAGAATTTCCTGCGGCTGAATCCCGAAAGCGCGACCTCGCTCGGCATCGACACCGGCGCGCGGGCCCAGATGCGCTACCAGCTCAGCGACAAGTCGGCCGCCGGGCAGCAGCGCTTCGCCCAGGTGATCAAGGCCGACCTCGCGCGCGCTGAGGCGATCGACACCTCCGCCCTTTCCTTCCCGGTCCGAACCAGCATCGAAGTGGTGAAGAGCGCCTACCGGACGGGCCTCCAGGGATTCGCCTTCCCGTACGGCGACGTCGCCGTCGGCGGCTATCGCAACACGCCCTTCGTCGTGATCCAGAATGTCGGCGCCTACATCGACCTTCCGAACTTCCTCGACACGGACCACCCGATCGAGACGAGGGCCGACGCCGAGGCCTATCTCAGCCGCCTCGCGCAATTCCCGAAACAGCTCGACGGCGAGCTCGAGCGGCTGAAGTCGGCCCGGGCTCAAGGCGTGGTCCCGCCGAGCTTCCTCCTCGACAAGGCCCTGAACCAGCTCGGCATCGCCGCAAAGGATGCACGCGGCGACAGCAGCCTGGTCGAATCCCTCGAGCGCCGCACGAAGGAGAAAGGCATCGCTGGACGGTGGGGCGCACAGGCGCGGCAAATCGTCATGTCCGACGTCGTCCCCGCGCTCGATCGCCAAATCGAGGAGCTGAAGGCGGAACGGGCGATCGCCAAGGACATCGCCGGCGTCTGGGTCCAGCCGCGCGGCCCGGAATATTACCGCTGGGCGCTGAAGGCCTCGACCACGACCAACCTGACGCCGGATGAGGTCCACAAGATGGGTCTCGACCAGCTGAAGGCCCTGCACGGACGGATGGACCCAATCCTCAAGAACCTTGGGTACACCAAGGGCTCAGTGGGCGCGCGCATGCAGGCGCTCGCCAAGGACCCCAAGTACAAGTTCAGCGACGGCGACAAGGGCCGCGCCGAGATCATGGCCTATATCCAGGAGCGGCTGGCAAAGATCCGCACCGTGCTCCCGCGCGCGTTCGCGACGATGGTTCCCGGCCATCTCGAGGTCCGGCGAATGTCGCCCGAGCAGGAACCCGGCGCTCCGGCGGCCTATGGCGGCGCCGGCTCGATCGATGGCAAGATCCCCGGCAAGTTCTGGATCAATCTCCGCACGACCGAGCTGCACAGCAAGTACAGCCTGCCCGACCTCGCGGCGCACGAGGCGATCCCCGGCCACGTCTGGCAGGGCGAATATGCGAACAAGCTGCCGCTCATCCGCACCCTGCTCGCCTTCAATGCTTATTCCGAAGGCTGGGCGCTCTACGCCGAGCAGCTGGTCGATGAGCT
>DASVXR010000010.1:0-7040 GCA_036392595.1 Sphingomicrobium sp. | reverse complement strand
CACGCGTCATTGGATTGCTTCGTTGCGCCGCTCAAGGCAGGAGTTCGCGCGATGACGGACCGCACCGCAATCGTCACCGGGGCAGGCAAGCGCGTGGGCGCGCACATCGCGCGGGCGCTGGTTGAAGACGGCTGGGCCGTCGTCGCTCACGTTCACAATGTCGCAGACGAGGTGCCGGAAGGCGCCGTGAAGGCAGTCGCCGACTTGGCCGATCCGGGATGCGCCGACGACCTCTTTGCGGCGGCACGAGGCCTTCCGGCGGTCCGCCTTCTGGTCAACAATGCCTCGCGCTTTGCCTGGGACGGCTTCGGCGAGTTCAGCGCGGACCAATTCGACGCGCACATGGCGGTCAACGTGCGCGCGCCGGCGCTGCTCATCGAGCGATTCGCGGCCGAGCAGGACGGCACCAGCGACGCGCTCGTGGTCAACTTGCTGGACTCCAAGCTCGCCGCCCCGAACCCGGACTACCTGAGCTATACCTTGTCCAAGCAGGCGTTGTATGGGCTGACCGAGCTCGCGGCGCGGGCGCTTGCTTCACGGCGTATCAGGGTCAACGGAATCGCGCCCGGGCTGATTCTGCGTTCCAGCGGGCAGAGCGAGGAGAATTTCGTCGCCATGCATGACAAGAACCCGCTCAAACGCGGGGTCGAGCCCACCGACGTCGTGGGCGCGCTGCGATATTTTATCGGCGCTCACTGCGTGACTGGCGAAGTGCTGGTGATCGATTCCGGTCATCGCTTCCTCGGGCTAGAGCGCGACGTCCAGTTCATGGGTGGCGAATGAGCGACGTCGAGCCAAGGCTCTCCGGCCTCGTCCCGGACCGGCTCAAGCCTCGGTCCGCGCGCATCCTGCTCGAGTTGCTCGAGCTCGAAACGGACATTGGATTTCATGACTTCGAGGTCGGAGCGCCGCAGCGCCTGCTGGTCTCGGTCGAAATCTGGCTGGAGGACAGGTCGCCGCCGCGCGAGGATGATCCCAACCAGGCGTGGAACTATGATTTTCTCCGCAACGAGATCCACGAACTCGCGTCTGCCCGGCGCTACAACCTCCAGGAAACGCTCGCTCACGCGATTTTCGAGCGGATCGCGGCCTTCCGTGGAGTGAGAGCCGTGAGGGTGCGGACTTCCAAGCCGGACGTTTACCCTGACGCGCACGGTGTCGGCGTTGAAATCGCGTCCTTTTCGGGACTCTGGCCCGACAGCTAGGATGCTGCTTCCGCCTGTGGAACAAAATCCGTTGCACGGCCTTTGAGCCGGAGATAAGGAGGCGCGCTTTCGCTGATGTCACAATGGAACATCGGCGAGTTTATCCAGAAGGCAGGGCGCGCGTTGGAACGCCCGGTCACGCTCCGGCAAGCCGGGGCAAATCTGAGGGGAACTGCTAGTTAATGTCCTACGCCCAACGCAAAGAGCTTAGCGGCAACCGGACCCTGTCGATCATCTTCACGGTCACAGTCGTCGGCGCTCTCATGTACGCGATCGTCACCGGTCTTGCGTACAATGTGATCAAGAAGACGGCCGAGAACCTGAAGGTCATCGACGTCGAGGAGCAGCCGCCGCCACCTGAGCAGCCGCCGCCCCCGCCGAAGGACATGCCCAAGGTGCCGCCGCCGCCAACCGTTCCGCCGCCGCTGGTGCGGATGGAAGCGCCGCCGCCGCCGATCGCGGTGCAGGTCTCACCGACTCCGCCGCCGATCCCGCCGGTCGTCCAGGCTCCGCCGCCGCCGGCGCCTCCGCCACCACCGCGGAAGGTGCAGTCGGCGACGAGCGCGAAGGGCGACCTTCGCAGCCTCTTCAGCGGCGACGATTATCCCGCTTCGGCCCAGGCCGCCGGCGCAGAAGGCACGGCGCGCGCAACATTGACTGTCGGTCCAACGGGCCAGGTCGTGGCCTGCAATATTACGCAATCCACCGGCAACAGCGCGCTTGACGCGGCGACCTGCAACATCCTGCGGCGCCGAGCGAAGTTCGTGCCTGCGCGTGACAGCAACGGCCAACCGACGACCGATACCGTTCAAACCCCGCCCATTACGTGGCGGCTTGAGGGCTAACGATTAGGTTTTATTGAGAATTTTCAGAAGGAAAGCGAAGTTATGCAAGCAGCACCCGCCGCAGGTAACAACCCGTATGGCTTGATCCCGGCTCTCCAGCAGGGCGGAATCATCGCGATCTCGGTGTTCTCCATCCTCGTGTTGATGTCGATCTTCTCGTTCTACATCCTGTTCACCAAGCTGATGCAGCAGCAGAAGATCATCAGCCAGGGCCGCAAGGTCCGCGCGAGCTTCTGGAACTCGCCGAACCTCCGTGAGGCGGCGCAGAAGCTCGAGACCCGCAGCGCCTATCGCGCCATCGTGGACGATGCGCTCCTCGCGCAGGAGCAGCACGGAAAGCTGACCGACCCGATCGACCAGCATGACTGGATGGCCAACAGCCTGGCGCGCAGCCAGGGCGCGATCGGCGCCCGTCTCGGCGAAGGCCTGGCCTTCCTCGCGACGGTCGGTTCGACCGCTCCGTTCATCGGTCTGTTCGGCACCGTCGTCGGCATCTACCGCGCGCTGATCAAGATCGGCGCCGCCGGTCAGGCGTCGATCGACACCGTCGCCGGCCCGGTCGGTGAGGCGCTCATCATGACCGCTCTCGGCCTCGTCGTCGCGGTTCCCGCGGTGCTCGCCTACAACTGGCTCATCCGCCGCAACAAGTCGATCATGGAGGACCTCGCGGCCTTCACGAACGACCTTCACGGCTACCTGATGTCGGGCGGCGCGGTGAAGCCGCGGCTCGGCGGCGCGCCGTCGAAGGGCGGAACGCAGGCAAGGACGGGCGCTGCTCCGGCGCAGCCCGGCACCGAGCCGGTCCGCACGCCGACTCCGGCCAAGTAATCGCTGGGGGAGGCGTTGCCCGGTCATCGGGCTGGGCCTCCCCATGATTGACGTAGAAGAAAGAGGCCCGCCTTATGGCAGGAGCAACCCTACAAGAAGAAGATGAAGGCACGGCGATGTCCGACATCAACGTCGTTCCGCTGACCGACGTGATGCTCGTGTTGCTGATCATCTTCCTGATCACCGTCCCCGTCGTGATCCAGCAGGTGCCCGTGCAGCTGCCGAAGGTTCGATACGAGCCGACGACGACCAAGCCGGATAACGTGTCGCTGAGCGTCCGCAACGGGCCGAACGGCACCTGCGAGGTTTACTGGCTGCTGAAGAAGGTCAACCAAAAGGACCTTCTCGACATGGCCGTCAAGAAGCTAGAGGACCAGATCAAGAAGGTCGGCGGCGTCCAGAACATCAACGAAGACAATATGCCCGAGGCGCACATCCGCGGCGACATCAACACGCAATACAAGTGCATCGGTGCCGCGATCATCACGATGCAGCAGGCCGGGTTCCAGCGCGTGGGCTTCATTTCCGAGCCACCGCCGAACCAGGGCGTGCGGGCTGAATAGGAGTTTTCTGCAATGTCGATGCAGACCACCAGTGACAATGAATCCGGCGAACCGATGCTGGACATCAACACGACGCCGCTCATCGACGTCATGCTGGTGCTCCTCATCATGTTCATCATCACCATCCCGATCCAGACTCACGCGGTGAAGCTGGACCTGCCGGTCAACCAGCAGAACAATCCGCCACCGCCGATTGAGCCAATCAAGAATACCGTGGGCATCACGGCCCAGAACCAGATCACCTGGAACGGAACGCCGATCAGCAAGGATCAGCTTCGCCAGTATCTCGATGTGACCCAGCAGATGAACCCGATTCCGGAGCTTCACCTGCAGCCCGATGCCACCGCTCGCTACGAGCTCGTGGACGAGGTGCTTGCGGTCACCAAGCAGGCCCACGTCCAGAAGATGGGCTTCGTCGGGAACGAATATTATATGAACATCTTCTGAGGCGTTCGCGCTTTCGGAAGACGGAAGGGCGGTCCTTCGGGGCCGCCCTTTTCCTTTGTAAGGCCACTGGCGCTCCTTATGGCGCCATGCCATTGCTCGGGTGCTTATGACCGACCAGCGCCGCTTCGCCGTCGTGATCCTCGCCGCCGGACAGGGGACTCGGATGCGGTCCGACACGCACAAGGTGCTGCATCCGATCGCCAGCCGGCCGCTGCTCCTTCACCTGCTCGACCGGGTCGACGGGCTCGGCGCGGAGAAGCGCATCGTCGTCGTCGGCAAGGGCCGCGACCAGGTCGAGGTGGCCTTGACCGGCCGCGACGTGACGATCGCCCACCAGGCGGAGCAGAAGGGCACCGGCCACGCCGTCCAGCAGGCCGCGAGCGCCCTCGAGGACTATGACGGCCCGGTCCTGATCCTCTACGGCGACACTCCATTCGTCGAGGCGGAGACGCTTCGGCGAATGCTCGACCGGCTCGACGGGGACGGCGGCCCGGGCGTGGTCGTTCTCGCGTCCTGCCCAGCGGATCCGGCCAAGTACGGGCGGATCATCCTCGGAGAGGGCGACCGGATCGCCAAGATGGTCGAGTTCCGCGACGCGACCGAGGAAGAGCGCGCGGTTCGTCTCTGCAACTCGGGAATGATGGCGGTGCGGGCGAAGGACCTCTTCCGCTGGCTCGCCGAGGTCGGCAACGACAATGCGGCGAAGGAATACTACCTCCCCGACATCGTCAACATCGCCGCCGCGGAGGGGCGCGAGGCGGTGGTCATCGAGGGCGATCCCTACGAGACCGCCGGAGTGAACAGCCGGGCCGAGCTCGCCCACCTCGAGCTGGAATGGCAGCGCCGCCGCCGCGAGCAGGCGCTGCACGAGGGCGCGACGCTGATCGATCCGGAGAGCGTCTGGTTCGCCTACGACACGAAGCTAGGCCGCGACGTCACGGTCGAGCCCCACGTCGTCTTCGGCCCAGGCGTCGAGATCGCCGACGGAGCGACGATCAAGGCCTTCAGCCACATCGACGGCGCGCTCATCGGAGCCAAGGCGAATATCGGCCCGTTCGCCCGGATTCGCCCCGGAACGCGCCTCGCGGACAAGGCGAAGGTCGGCAATTTCGTCGAGCTGAAGATGGCCGACGTCGGTGAAGGCGCGAAGGTGAACCACCTGTCATACGTCGGCGACGCCGAGATCGGCGCGAAGGCCAATATCGGGGCCGGCACCATCACCTGTAACTATGACGGTTTCGGCAAATACCGGACGGTGATCGGCGCCGGAGCCTTCATCGGCTCCAATACCGCGCTGGTCGCGCCCGTCACGGTCGGCGAAGGAGCGATCGTCGGCGCGGGCTCCGTCATCACCGAGAATGTCGAGCCGGACAGCCTCGCCGTTGAGCGGACCGAGCAGAAGGGCATCGCCGGCTGGGCCCGCCGCTTCCGCGAACGAATGACCAGGAAAGCCGCCGAATAACTTATGTGCGGAATTGTCGGAATCGTTGGAAAGGCCGAGGTCTCGCAGCGCCTCTTCGACGGCCTGAAGCGCCTCGAATATCGCGGCTATGACTCCGCCGGAATCTGCACGATCGATGACGGCGAGCTGAAACGCCGCCGCGCGGAGGGCAAGCTCGACAATCTCGCGCGCGAACTCCAGGCGGAGCCGCTCCACGGGACCACCGGTATCGCCCACACCCGCTGGGCGACCCACGGGGCGCCGACCGTCGGCAATGCCCACCCGCACATCGTCGGACCGGTCGCCCTGGTCCACAACGGCATCATCGAGAATTTCAAACCGCTCCGCGACGAGTTGATCGCCGAGGGCCGGACCTTCGAGAGCGAGACGGACACGGAGGTCGTCGGTCACCTCGTCGCCCGTGAGATCGAGCGCGGCGCGTCACCGCAGGACGCCGTCGCTGCAGTGTTGCCGCGGCTCCATGGAGCCTTCGCCATTGCCTTCCTGTTCCGCGACGATCCCGACCTGCTGGTCGCCGCTCGAATGGGCGCGCCGCTGACCGTCGGCTATGGCGACGGTGAGAATTACCTCGGCTCCGACGCGATTGCCGTCGCGCCCTGGACTCAGCGCATCGCCTATCTCGAGGAAGGCGACTGGGCCGTGGTCCGCCGCGAGGGCATCGAGATCTTCGACCGCAACAACCGTCCGGTGGAACGCGAGGTGGTCGACTCCGGAGCGTCCGCGGCTCCCGTCGAGAAGGGCAATTACCGCCACTACATGCAGAAGGAGATTTTCGAGCAGCCGATCGTGGTTGCCCAGACTCTCCAGAGCTATGTCCGCCCCTTCGAGGGAGAGGTCTCGCTTCCGGTGGCCGAGGCGGACCTCGAGAGCGTCAACCGCCTGACCATCGTCGCGTGCGGGACCAGCTATTACGCCGGCCTCGTCGCCAAATATTGGGTCGAGCAGTTCGCGCGAGTGCCCGTCGATATCGATGTAGCGAGCGAGTTTCGCTACCGCGAGCCGGTGCTGGAGCCGGGCGGGCTGGCGCTCTTCATCAGTCAGTCCGGCGAGACGGCCGACACCCTTGCCGCGCTAAGGCATGCGCGCTCGGAGAAGCAGCGGATCGCCGTCGTCGTCAACGTGCCGACCAGCTCCATGGCACGCGAGGCAGACCTGCTGCTGCCGACGCACGCGGGACCGGAGATCGGCGTCGCCTCGACCAAGGCCTTCACCTGCCAGCTCGCGGTGCTTGCCGCCCTCGCCGCGAACCTCGCCCGGGCCAACGGCCGCCTCAGCCGCGAGGAGGAAAAGGAGATCGTCGCGCACCTCCAGGAGGCGCCGGCCGCGCTGAATCATGCGCTCGGCCATGACGACGACATTGCTGCCATGGCCCATCTCATCGCCCCGGCGCACGACGTGCTCTATCTCGGGCGCGGGCCCGACTTCCCGATGGCGCTCGAAGGCGCGCTGAAGCTCAAGGAAATCAGCTATATCCACGCCGAAGGCTATGCCGCGGGCGAGATGAAGCATGGCCCCATCGCCCTGATCGACGACAATGAGCCGGTGATCGTGATCGCGCCTTCCGGGCCGCTATTCGAGAAGACGGTCAGCAACATGCAGGAGGTCCGCGCCCGCGGCGGCAAGATCGTGCTGATCAGCGACTCCAGGGGCATCGCCCAGGCCGGCGACGGCTGCATAGCGACGATAGAGA
>DASVXR010000009.1:0-8755 GCA_036392595.1 Sphingomicrobium sp. | reverse complement strand
GGTCTGGATGAGGTAGATTTCATCCGAGTTAGACGGGGTCAAAGCCGCGTTGTAAATCGCGACGGCATCCGATGAGATACCTTCCGCATACCAACGGTATAAGTTCGCATTGAGGTCAAACTCGGCTACGAAATTCACCGTGCCTGCGGTGATATTGCCGAGCGAGTCCTGCGCTATGCCCGATCCCAGGAAGTCCAGTTCCAGATGGTCGTACCCGTCGTTTCCCTGCGTCCAGAAAAGGTCCGGATAGGTCTGACCGTCGACCGTCAGGTTGACGTTTTTCTCAAGTAGGCTGTCGGTACCGTAGGCATAGTACCAATAGAGATTGACCGTATCTATGTCGAACGGAGCATAGCTTACAAAACGCGCCACGAACTCACCCCCTACGCCGATGCCGATCTCTCTGGGCGGCATCATTCCCGGGCAGGTCAGGATTCTCGAAGGCGCCGCCTAAAGGCGCGACCAATGACTAATGCCCCCACTCACGCACGGCCGAGCAGCCGCACTTTGCCGACGCTAGCGCCGAAATGAACGCGCGCAACTGTTGTTCGTGGTAAACGGGGAAGAATCCCGGGACTTGCGTCTAAAAATCCACCTTGTCGTAATGACTGGGCGGGACGATCACCTCCATCCGCTCGCCAAGCAGTGGACGGAAGCCAGGCCGCGACTTCATGACCGCGTACCAGTCCTTGGTCTGCTTGTGCCCGCGCCAGTCGAGAGCTCCCAAATAATCGATCACACTCAAATGCGCGGCCGCGGTGAAGTCGGCGAGGCTTAGGCCCGGCCCGGCCAACCAGCGGCGGTGGTCGAGCAGGTAATCGACATAATCGAGATGCTCGCTCGCGACGCGCATCGCCTCGCGTAGGATGCGCGTGTCCGGGCTCTCGCGAGTCACCAGCCGCTTCCTCATCCGCTCGTTCAGCAGCGGCTCGACCACCTCGCGATAGAGCTTGAGGTCGAACCATTCGGTCATTCGCCTGATCTCGGCGCGGAGCACGGCATTGCCGTGGACCATCGGCATCCGGTCGACCGTCTCGTCGAAATATTCGACGATCGGCTGCGAGCCGATGAGGGTGATGCCCTGGTCGGCATCGACCATCACGGGTGTCTCGCCCGCGGGGTTCAGGTCGACGAACTCGTCCCGCTTCTCCCAAGGGTTCTCGCGGACCAGCTCATGGCCGACGCCCTTCTCCGCCAGGACCAGTCGGACCTTGCGCGAAAAGGGGCAGAGCGGGAACTGGAAGAGCTGCCACATGGCGCGGCAGCTTTAGCGTCGCCGATTCCCTAGTCCACCGTCATTGCGAGCGCCGCGAAGCAATCCAGCCTGCTACTGGATTGCCGCGTCGCCTGCGGCTCCTCGCAATGACGGACTACCGCTTCGGATAGGTCGGATCGGGCATATTTGCGGCGGCGCGCTCGAGCGCCTTGCCGGCCTGCTGAAGTCCATCCATCATCGCCGGCAGGGCCTGCGACAGCGCCCGCATGCTCTGCTGGATCATCGGCTTGGTCTGGGCGATCCGCTGCTGGAAGTTGCGGTCGAAGTTGGGATCGTCGCGCCGGGCCATGTCGCGAACCGTCATGCGCCGCTCGGCCGGCGTGGGCTGCCGTCCTTCCGCCGCCGCCTGGATCTCCCCCGCCGGCAGGTCGAGGAACGCCTTCGAAAGGCCCTGCATCATGTTCGCGAGCCGGTCGGCCATCGCCGGGTCGTTGAGGACCTGGCTCATCTCCCGGGCTGCGTCGGGGTTCGCCACGGGCGCGGCCTGCGCGACGGCGGGCGAGGCGCCCAAAAGCAGTGGAAACAGGATTAGCTTGCTGCTCATGTCGTCACCCTAAGGTGCTGAATAACTTGGACGATCAGCTTAGCACGTCAACGCATGCCGAGCCAGACCAGAGCCACGATGCCGGCTGCGATGCGATACCAGGCAAAGGGCGCGAAGCCGTGGCGCGTGATGTAGTGGACGAACGCCCGGACGACGACGATCGCGACGACGAAGCTGACGACGAAGCCGGCCGCCACGGTTCCGAAGCCGACACCGTGAGCGCCCGCCAGAATATCCTGCCGATGCTTCAGGAACTCGAGAGTCGTCGCTCCGAGCATCGTCGGAATGGCGAGGAAGAAGCTGAACTCGGCGGCGGTGCGCCGTTCCACCCCGAGCGACAGGGCTCCCATGATCGTTGCTCCCGAACGGCTGACACCAGGGATCATCGCCAGGCACTGGACGATACCGATGCCGGCCGCGGTCTTCACCGGCATTTCGGCCACCCCGACAGTCGGCGTGTTCTTCACCAGCCGCTCGATGGCGAGGATCGCGATTCCGCCGACGATGAAGGCGACTGCGACGACCTTCGGATCGCCGAGCAGCGCCTCGATCTTGTTGATGAGCAGGGCGCCCAGCACCGCGGAGGGAAGAAAGCCGATGAGGATGTTGCGGACGAAGCGCCACGACATGGCGTTACGGCGGATCAGGCCCTCGAGTACGGCCCAGAAGGTCCGCCAGTAAAGCACCACGATCGCAAGGATGGCGCCCAGCTGGATGATGACGTTGAAGGCGCCCCATTTCTGGGCGTCGAAGCCCAGCAGCTCGGTGGCGAGGATCAGGTGCCCGGTCGAGGATACGGGCAGGAACTCGGTGACGCCCTCGACGATGCCGAGGATGATGGCGATCAGCAATATTGGCATGCGCTAGGGATCGGGGGTCACGAGGCCGCGGTCAAATTGATTCTGCGGCCGGCGAACTTCCCGCCCTTGTGGAAGCGCCCGAGCCACTCGTAGCCGACTGCCGCAAGGGGGGTCGGCCGGATGCCGAACGCGTCGAGGCCGGGCAGCTCGCCCGACGGCACATTGTCGCGCTGGAGCATCATCCACTGGTCGCGGGTCAGCGGCGCTCCGGGCACCCAGCCGAACCAGGAGAGCATGTTCCCGAAGACGTCCGGCAGCTGGACGATCTCCGGCTCCTGCCCGGAAAGCTCGAGGATGGCGCGGTGCAGCTCGACCATGCTCATCGCCTGCGGTCCGCCGATCTCGTAGGTCTTTCCGGCATGCGCCTGCGGCTCGAGCGCGGCTTTGGCGATCACCTTGCCCAGATCGCGGACGTACACCGGCTGGAAGTTCCGCTTGGCGGCAATGACCGGAAGGACGGGCAACCGTGCCATTGCGGCGAAGCGGTTGGTCAAATCGTCCTCGGGCCCGAACACCAGCGAGGGCCGAATGATGGTGGCCTTCGGGAAGGCCTCGCGCACGGCGAGCTCACCCTCGCCCTTGGTCCGGCCGTAGTTCGAAGCGGAGCTCGGGTCGGCGCCGATCGCCGAGACGTGAACGAGCGCTTGGGCCCCCGCCCGCTTGGCCGCTTCCGCGACATTGCGCGCTCCGTCGACGTGGACCGCCGGCATCGCCCGCCCGAACACGCCGCAGAGGTTGACGATTGCGCTCGCGCCCTCGACGGCACGCTTGACGTTGGCGGCGTCGGTGATGTCCGCCTTCACGAAGCCGAACTGACCGACCTGGCCGAGCGGCTGGATGAAGTAGGATCGGCGTGGGTCACGCGTCGCCACGCGCACCCTGGCGCCGCTCCGGAGCAGGAACTCGCAGACGTAGCGGCCGATGAAACCACCGCCGCCGAAGACGGTGACCAGCTCTTCCCTAAGGTCGATCATGGGGTGGCGCGATAGACCCGGCGTTCCTAGATTGACAAGGCGGGCCGACGCCTCTTAAGCGCCGCCGCCTGCCGACAAAAGAACGCTCCTGTGCCCAGGTGGCGGAATTGGTAGACGCACCAGCTTCAGGTGCTGGCGCTCGCAAGGGCGTGGAGGTTCGAGTCCTCTCCTGGGCACCATCGCAGCCTGCAGCCGATCCGGGGGATCGGCGAAGCCTGCGATCCCGAACGGAGTGAGGGCCGCCCGCGCGACCTCCGGCCGCGCTCTTAACCATTCCCGCTGAGCCCGCTTTAGCAAATTCGGCGCAACCTCAGCGGCATGACCAAGGGGACGGCCGCGGCTGTGGTGTTATGGTTCTCGATCGCCGCTCCGGCGGCTGCCCGGGACCCGCTCTCCAAGCTGCCGCCCGTTCCCCGTTCCGCCGGCGGCAGCGCCGAATCCGAGACGCGATTGCTCGTCGCTCAGACAATGAAGCGCGCCGCGCTCGGGCGTCCGCCGCAACACCCCTGATCTAAATAGGCATTTCCCTATTGCACATAGGGAACAAATAGGGAACAGTGTGCCCTCTGGAGTCGCGCACATGCTGGTTCTCGATCCCTCGATGCTCATCGCCGTCGCTGCCCTGATCAGCAGCCTGTCCGCCTTCGTCTGGGCGGTGCGCCGCAAGCCCTGATCGGCTATGGGCTGCGCCATGTTCGACGGCTGGGAAGAATATTTCCTGATGATCGGATCGTCGGCAGCGGCGCTGATCGGCCTTATGTTCGTCGTCATGACCCTGACCGCAGGCCGGGATCCCGCTGAGCTTGAACGGGGAAAGAAATTCTACACGTCGCCCATCGTCTGGCATTTCGCGGTGATCCTGCTGCTAAGCGGGCTGGCCATCGCCCCGACCATTCCCGTGGCCATGTTCGGTTGGCTCTGTGTTGGGCTGGGCGCGCTCGGCATCGCGATGGGCATCCGGAGCGTCATCGGGATTTCTCGGACATTCTCTTCCTCCGACCCCGGCTTCGATGCCATGTGGTACGGAATCGCGCCGGCGATCGTTTGCGCTGGCCTGATCGTCGCGGGGTTCGGAGTGCTCGGCGGCCATAGGTGGGGCGCGACAGCCATTGGCACCGACTTGATGGCCCTGCTGCTCGTCGGGATTCACGCCGCCTGGGACCTGGTGACTTACCTTGCGCCGACCGCTGGCCAGGCCAGCGACCCCAAGAACTGAAGTTCAACCAAGCTCGCGGGTCATCTCGATCATCGTCCGCCGAAACCCTTCGTGCTCGAACAGGTGATGCGCGTTGACGTTCTTCTCCGCGGTGGAGAGGACCGCGCGCGGTGCCCCACGCTCCGCGAGAATGCGCAGCGCGTTGTCCATCAGCATCTTCCCAACGCCCTGTTGACGGTGGTCCGGGTCGACCACGAGGTCGTAGATCACGCCCGCCGGCCCCCGCAGCACCATGTAATCGGCGCCCTCGATGCCGCCAAAGACATAGCCGACGACGGCTCCGTTCAGATCGGCGACCAGAACGAACCGGTCCGGTCCCTTGCTCTGGGATTCGAGGAATTCGCCATAACGCTGCGGCATATCCGGTAACGGCGGGAGGAAGCGCAGAGGATCGAACTCGTAATGCTCGGCTACCAACAGCGACCCCAGGCGCCCGAGGGCTTCGAGATCGCCGGGCTCCGCCGGCCGGACCGTCACCGCCGCACTCATGCCCGCGCGAGCTGCGCTTCGACCAGCCGCACTGCCTCGGCGATCGCCTGCTCGACCGTGAGCTCGCTGGTGTCGAGCAGGAGTGCATCCGGCGCCTGCTTGAGCGGGGCCACCGCGCGCGTCGAATCCCGCTCGTCGCGAGCGCGGATGTCCGCGAGCACTTCCTCGAAATGGACGTTGATGCCCCGGGCTCGGAGCTCCTTCATCCGGCGCTCGGCACGGACCTCCGCCGAGGCGGTGACGAACAGCTTCACGTCCGCATCCGGTGCAATGACCGTGCCGATGTCCCGGCCGTCGAGCACGGCTCCCCCGGACTGGCTCGCGAAGTCCTGCTGCCGCTTGAGCAGCGCCGTTCGAACGGACGGATAGGCCGAAACCGACGAGGCGATCTTCGACACCGGCTCGCTGCGAAGCTCGGGATCGTCCGGATCGAAACCGAGGTCGTCCGCTGCCCTCAGCGCCTCAAACTCGCTCGACGGATCGCCGCCCCGGCGCCAGAGGTTCAGCGCGACCGCCCGGTAGAGCAGGCCGGTGTCCATGTGCGGAAGGTCGAAATGTTTCGCGAGCGCCCGGGCGATCGTGCCCTTGCCGCTCGCGGCGGGACCGTCGACTGCGAGCACTAGCCCCTTTTTCATGCGCGTCGATGCACTATCTTTGGCCAAGGGCCGCGCTTTGACAGGCGCATATCGCTATGGCAAGGCGCGCCGCCGAACGCCCGGGCAAGGCCCGCGACAAGACACTTACACTGGAGTTGAAACCCTCATGGTGAAGCCCGAATGGGGCACCAAGCGCACTTGCCCCAAGTGCTCGACCCGCTTCTATGACCTCGGCAACGAGGACCCGGTCCACTGCATCAGCTGCGGCACCGAATGGGTCCCCGAGCCCGTGCTGAAGTCGAAGCAGCCGCTGGCCTTCGAAGCCGCAGCGCCGGTCCAGAAGGAGCCAGTTCAGGACGAGGATCTCGCCGCCGAAGAGTTGACGGTCGACGAGGACGAAGAGATCAGCGCCGACGAGGAGGTCGATCTCGAGACCGGCGACGAGGACCTCGGAGTCGAGACCGCGGGCGAGGACGACGAGGTCTAAGAGCCTGTAAAGGTTCGGGAAAGCAGCGCCGCGATATTCCCCCTTTTCCAGCGGGGGAAGTTTCCTCTAAGGCGCTTCGGACACGTGGGGCCGTAGCTCAGCTGGGAGAGCGTCGCAATGGCATTGCGAAGGTCAGGGGTTCGATCCCCCTCGGCTCCACCATCCGCTAATCTGCATTAACCCGCGGGCGTAACTGCCTGTGGGTAACCATTAAAATTTGCAGAGCGGAAACCAAATCATTTGATAAGATGCTGATTCGTAGCAGCCGGGGGGCTGCTTTTGTTCAACCGGGTGGGGGGAGTGAGACCACACGGAGAGTTAAGTGAACATCCAGGCCCCGCGCGACTTCCTCGATCGCCGCCAGCTCGTCAGCGCTCTTCGTGCGCTCCGCCGCGGCGATTTCTCCGTTCGCCTGCCCGAAGACGGCGATGGGCTCGACGGCGAGATCGCCAGCCTCTTCAACGAAGTGGTCTCCCTCAATGAGGAGATGGCCCAGGAATTCGACCGTCTCTCCAAGGTCGTCGGCAAGGAAGGCAAGATCACCCAGCGCGGACGGGTGAAGAATGCCCGCGGCGGCTGGGAAACCGCCGTCCGGGCGGTCAACGAGCTGATCGAGGACATGGTGCAGCCGACCGCCGAGGTCTCGCGCGTGATCGGCGCCGTCGCGAAGGGCGACCTCTCCCAAAGCATGACGGTCGAGATCGACGGCCGGCCGCTGCGCGGCGAGTTCCTGCGCATCGGCCGCGTCGTGAACACCATGGTCGACCAGCTGAACGGCTTCGCCTCCGAGGTGACCCGCGTGGCCCGTGAGGTCGGAACCGAGGGCAAGCTCGGCGGCCAGGCAAAGGTGAAGGGCGTCGCCGGAACCTGGAAGGACCTCACCGACAATGTGAACGCGATGGCCACCAACCTCACGAGCCAGGTGCGCAACATCGCCGAGGTGACCACCGCCGTCGCGCGCGGCGACCTTTCGAAGAAGATCACCGTCGAGGTGAAGGGCGAGATCCTGGAGCTCAAGAACACCATCAACACGATGGTGGACCAGCTGAACGGCTTCGCTTCCGAGGTGACCCGCGTGGCGCGCGAAGTCGGCACCGAAGGGAAGCTCGGCGGACAGGCGCGCGTGGAAGGCGTCGCCGGCACGTGGAAGGACCTCACCGACAACGTGAACCTCATGGCCGACAATCTGACCGGCCAGGTGCGCAACATCGCCGAGGTGACCACCGCGGTCGCCAAGGGCGACCTGTCGAAGAAGATCACCGTCGACGTGAAGGGCGAGATCCTCGAGCTCAAGAACACCATCAACACCATGGTGGACCAGCTCAACGGCTTCGCTTCCGAAGTCACCCGCGTCGCTCGCGAGGTGGGCACCGAAGGCAAGCTCGGCGGCCAGGCGCAGGTGCCGGGGGTCGCGGGCACCTGGGCCGATCTCACTGACAATGTGAACGCCATGGCCGCGAACCTGACGGGCCAGGTGCGCAACATCGCCGAGGTCACGACCGCGATCGCGCGCGGCGACTTGTCGAAGAAGATCACGGTCGACGTGAAGGGCGAAATCCTCGAGCTGAAGAACACCATCAACACGATGGTCGATCAGCTGAACGGCTTTGCGTCCGAGGTGACCCGCGTCGCCCGCGAGGTCGGAACGGAGGGCAAGCTCGGCGGCCAGGCCGAAGTGCCGGGGGTCGCGGGCACCTGGGCCGATCTCACGGACAATGTGAACCAGCTCGCCAACAATTTGACGGGCCAGGTGCGCAACATCGCCGAGGTCACGACGGCGATCGCGCGGGGCGACCTGTCGAAGAAGATCACCGTCGACGTGAAGGGCGAGATCCTGGAGCTCAAGAACACCATCAACGTCATGGTCGACCAGCTCAATTCCTTCGCTTCGGAGGTGACGCGCGTGGCCCGCGAGGTCGGCTCGGAAGGAAAGCTCGGCGGCCAGGCACAGGTCGAAGGCGTCGCCGGGACCTGGGCCGACCTTACCGACAGCGTGAACCTCATGGCCGGAAACCTCACCGGCCAGGTGCGCAACATCGCAGAGGTGACGACCGCCGTCGCCAAGGGCGACCTGTCGAAGAAGATCACCGTCGACGTGAAGGGCGAGATCCTCGAGCTCAAGAACACCATCAACGTCATGGTGGACCAGCTCAACGCCTTCGCGTCCGAGGTGACCCGCGTCGCTCGCGAGGTGGGCACCGAAGGAAAGCTCGGCGGACAGGCGCAGGTCCCGGGCGTCGGCGGAACGTGGAAGGACCTCACCGACAATGTGAACGCGATGGCGGCGAACCTCACCGGGCAGGTCCGAAACAT
>DASVXR010000008.1:0-1605 GCA_036392595.1 Sphingomicrobium sp. | reverse complement strand
CATGAAAGGCGGCATGACAAAGTGCGGGCAGGCGTACTTCCCCTTCTTCGTCAGCACCCAGTGGTGGTTCTCGGTCACCGGAACCGTCAGCGGCGCGCCCTTCTCCTTCCAGTCGGGAATCAGCTCGTTGAGCGAAATCGGGTCGATGACCGCGCCGGAAAGGATGTGCGCTCCGACCTCGCTGCCCTTTTCGAGAATGCAGACCGAAAGGTCGCGATTCTCCTTGCTGGCCAGCTGCTTCAGCCGGATCGCGGCGCTGAGCCCTGCAGGGCCCGCGCCGACGATCACCACGTCATATTGCATGGATTCGCGCTGGCTCATCCGCTCCTCTCGTCGCGCCGGGACCACAATTCGACTCAAAAGCCCTGCCCATTCCTTGACCGCCGCGTCAATGGCAGGCGAGGATTAGCGCGTGGGTGGGGAAATTGAATCGATCGGCTTTGCCGAGGCGCGCAGCGCGTTGGCCTGGTGGCTTGACGCGGGGGTCGATATCGCCGTGCAGGAAGAGCCGCGCGACTGGCTGAAGCCCGCGCCCCCCCGCAAACCCGTGCCGGTTGAACCCACGCCCGTCGGGAACGTCGCCGAAGTCAGCCACGACACGCTCGCCGAGCTTCAGCAGTGGCTGGCCAGCAGCGCCCAGCTTCCGCTCGCCTCCGCGACGGCGAAGCGCATTCTGCCCCATGGACCCGAAAATGCCACGATCATGCTGCTCAGCGACGCGCCGGCTCTCGAGGATGCCGCCGCGGGCCAGCCAATCGGCGGCGAGGCCTGGGCGCTTGCCCGCAAGATGCTCGCCGCGATCGGCATTCAGGCGGACGAAGCCTACAGCGCCTCCCTCTCCTGCGTTCACGCGCCGGGTTCCAGGATGAGCGCGAAGGAACGCGAGGCCTGCGCCGACGTCGCCCGCCACCACGTCAGGGTCGCAAAGCCACAGCGGCTCCTCCTCTTCGGCGACGGTCCCTGCGTCGCGTTGCTCGGAAAGAGGCTGGTCGAAGCGCGCGGCCACGTGCACAAGGTCGAGGGCGTCCGAACGGTCGCCACCTTTCACCCCCGCCACCTCATTAATCGGCCCTTAGACAAGGCGCTGGCATGGCGGGATCTTCTGCTGCTCATGGAGGACGAGTCTTGAAGGCCCGCTTGCTTGCGTTTGGAGCATTGATCCTTGCGGCGCCCGTATATGCGCAGCCCTCCCCGGCCGACCCGCTCGCGCCACTGCCTTCGCAGCCCGCATCGCCGCCGCCCACACCGGTCGTCGTCACTCCGCCGGCTCAGCTTATCCAGGCACCGGCTCCTGCAGCTCCCCAACCCGCTCCGCCGACGTCCACTATCGCGGCGCCCAAGGACTGGCGCGGGGTCTTCGACGCGCTGGATTCGGGCAATTGGGCCGCGGCTCGGGCCGGGATCGCGGCCCTTCCCCCAAGCGTGCTCACGCCCGTCGCGAAGGCGGAGCTCTATACGGCCAAGGACTCCCCCACCGTCGATCTCGCGTCCCTTCAGGCGTTGCTCGCCGAAGCTCCCGAACTTCCGCAGGCTAATCAGCTGGCGCTCATGGCGATCAAGCGCGGCGCGACCACTCCGCCGCTGATCGTTCCTGAGCGCTCCACG
>DASVXR010000007.1:0-3241 GCA_036392595.1 Sphingomicrobium sp. | reverse complement strand
TCTACGGTTGGCGTCGTCAGGCGTCGAGGCCGCCGGCCCGGCGCAAGCGGTCGACTAGCCGCGCCCGAGCTTCACCCAGCGGCGCAGCTCGATCGGTCAGCACGTCGCGCATTAGGAAATGGCCCGTGAGGCCGAGGCCCTGCGCGATTTCCTGCCACGATCCGCGCCCGCCTTCGCGGACGAACGGCGGCAGCGGGAGCAGCCGGCCGGCATAGGGTTCCGCTTCGGCGGCACTGACGGCTCGGCCTGACTTCGGGCTGACGGCCACGAGATTGTCGTTCGAGCCGGTGACGGCGCAGCGTTCCAGATCGAGTCCGAACCCTAGCTCGGCAAGCAGGAGCAGCTCGTAACGGACGAGCGCCGTGTCCCATCCGCCGGCCGACGGCGCCGCCTCGATCGCATCGAGCAGGCCTTCGAGCGCCTCGTAGAGCCGAGGATAGGGTTGGCCCTCCGGAAGAGCCGTCGCGGTCAGCACGGCCGCCCATTCGATCGCCGCGGCGGGGAGCGGCTCGGACAGCAGCGGCGCGCGGCTGTGAGCCAGCTCGACCGTTGCCTGCGGAAGCTGCGTATCGGTCCGCGAGGCGAGCTGCGCCTGGACGACATTGCCGGGAATCAGCACCGGCCGCATGCGCCGGCCCCTCGCCCCCCGGACATAAGCCGCCTGCAAGCCATGCTCGGGAGTCATCAGGCGCACGACGGCGCCATGCTCGCCGTGGTTACGGAGAGCGCAGACGATGGCCTTGGTCTCGAAGCGCATCAGCCCCGCGGGTGGAAATAATCGTAGAGCTGGCGCGCCATCGCCCTGCTGATCCCCGGCGCCTTCTCGAGGTCCTCCAGCGCGGCGCCCTTCACCGCCCGAGCAGTGCCGAAATGCATCAGCAGCGCCCGCTTGCGGTTCGGACCGATGCCGGGGACTTCGTCGAGCGTCGACGTCGTCAGGCTCTTCGCCCGCTTCTGCCGGTGAGTGCCGATGGCGAAGCGATGCGCCTCGTCCCGCAGCCGCTGCAGATAAAAGAGCAAGGCCGAGTTGGGGGCCAGGGTCAGCTCGCGGCCGCCGGGCAGGTGAAAAGTCTCGCGTCCGGCGTTGCGGTCGGGACCCTTCGAGACGGCAACCACCGGCACGTCATGAACGCCGGCGTCCTCCATCACCTCGCAAACGGCCGACAGCTGGCCCTTGCCGCCGTCTATGAGCAGCAGATCCGGCCATTCGCCGGTCGTGCGGTCGGGATCTTCCTTCTCGAGCCGAGCGAACCGCCGCTCGAGCACCTCGCGCATCATCGCGAAGTCGTCGCCGGGCTGGGTCTCCTTCCGCTTGATGTTGAACTTGCGGTAGCTGTTCTTGCGGAAGCCCTCCGGTCCGGCGACGATCATCGCGCCGGTCGCATTGGTCCCCATGATGTGGCTGTTGTCATAGACCTCGATGCGCTTCGGCGGCTCGGGCAGCTCAAAGGTGTCCGCGAGCTCGCGCAGGATCTTGCCCTGGGTGGTGGTCTCGGCGAGGCGGCGGTCGAGCGCTTCTTCCGCGTTGCGGAGCGCCTGCTCCATCAGCTTCCGACGCGAGCCCCGCTGCGGGATTTCGATCGAGACCCTACGCTCGGCGCGCTCCGACAGCGCTTCTTCGAGCAGTGCCCGGTCGGAAAGCTCGCGGTCCACGAGGATCCGACGTGGCGGCGGCATGTCCTCGTAGAACTGGACCAGGAAGCTCGACAGCACCTCGGCTTCGGGAATGTCATTGGTGTGCGCCGGGAAGAAGGCCCGGTGACCCCAATTCTGGCCGCCGCGGATGAAGAAGCCCTGGATGGAGATCGTTCCTGCCTTGCAGGCGAGCGCGAACACGTCGGCATCTCCCAACCCTTCCGCGTGAACCGTCTGGCTCCCCTGGATGTAGGTCAGCGCCCGGAGACGATCGCGATAAACGGCCGCCAGCTCATAATCCTGCCGCTCGGCCGCCTGGGTCATGAGCTTCGACAGTCGCGCCTGCACATTCGTCGACCTGCCGGCGAGGAACGCCTTCGCATCATCGACCAGCTCGCCATATTCCTCCTCAGTTATGCGGCCGACGCACGGCGCGGAGCAGCGCTTGATCTGGAACAGCAGGCACGGCCGGGAGCGGTTGTCGAAGAAGCTGTCGGAACAGCTCCTTAGGAGGAAGAGCTTCTGAAGGGCGTTGAGCGTTCGGGTAACCGAACCGGCACTGGCGAAGGGCCCGTAATATTGGCCTTTGATCCGCCGCGCGCCGCGGTGCTTCTGGATCCGCGGGAATTGATGGTCTTCCCGAAGCAGGATGAACGGGAAGCTCTTGTCGTCCCTCAGCAGCACATTGTAGGGCGGCCGAAAGCGCTTGATCAGCTGCGCTTCGAGCAGCAGCGCCTCCGCCTCGGTCCGTGTCGTGACGATCGTCATCGACCGCGTCTGCGCGACCATGCGCTGGAGCCGCTTCGGCAGCTTGGCGACCTGCGTATAGTTGGTGACGCGGTTCTTCAGCGCCCGCGCCTTGCCGACGTAGAGCACGTCGCCACGGGCATCCTGCATTCGATAAACGCCCGGCCGCGCCGGCAAGGTCTTCCACACCTCGCGGATCGCCGCGATGCCTTTCTCGAGGTCCGGCTGTTCCGCGCCGCGCACGGCATAGGTCGCCTGCTCCTCGTTGAAGCGCTCGGCGGCTCTCGGATGGTCCGGACGGTCGGCCGGGGTGCGGTCCATCCCTCGGATTTAGGGGCTAGGCCTCCCTCTCCGCAATCACCTCCCACCCCGCATTCTTGAAGAAGATGCGCGTCAACCGATCGCCGAGATGGCGCGGCGTCCTTTCACGCGCGAGGCGTTTCGCTTCTTCGACGTCGTCAAGTTCGTGCAGGATCCGCAGCGGGAGGCCCGAGAACAGCCGACGGGCCGCGCCCTGCGTCAAATGGACCGTATGGTCCGCAAATGGAGTGATCTCGAAACGCACACCGACCGCTTGCCAGGCCGAGTGCACGCTCGCCGCCCAATGGTAGATCGGGTGATGGAAATTGACCGTGAAGTAGAGGAGCCCGCCCGGCTTCAGCACCCGGGCGATTTCCTCGACGATCCGGCGCGGGCTCTCGGCGTGATCGACGACATTGTCGCAAAGGACGAGATCGAAGCACGAATCCCCGAACGGCAGGCTCTCGCCGAAGGCGGCCAGCGTCAGCGCCCTGCCTTGCCAGGCGGGAAACAGCTCACGGTAGTGGTCGGCGAGTGGGTCGATCCCTACCCGCTCCGC
>DASVXR010000006.1:0-3776 GCA_036392595.1 Sphingomicrobium sp. | reverse complement strand
GTCCTAAGTATCGGGTCGAAGGGAGTTTTTGGTGTCCGACGTCGAAATCTACGTGAAGACCACCTGCGGCTATTGCTGGCGCGCGAAGCATCTCCTCGAAACCAAGGGCGTCGAGTACAAGGAGATCGTGGTCGACTACGGCGGACCGGAGAAGGAATTGATGATCGAGCGCGCCAACGGCCGCCGAACGGTCCCGCAGATCTTCATTCGCGGGCAGCACATCGGCGGGTGCGACGACCTGTTCGCCCTCGAGCGCGCCGGGCGCCTGGACGAGATCATCCAGGCATGACTCGGATCGCGGTCTTCCAGTCGAATACCGGAATCGATCCGCGAGCGAATGGCGATGCCCTGGTCGGCGCCATCGAAGAGGCGGCAAAGGGCGGCGCGGCCATGCTCTTCACGCCGGAAATGTCCGGCCTGCTCGACCGCGATTCGCAGCGGGCTTCGGCAAACCTCCAGCCGGAGGAGCAGGACCAGGTCCTCGCCCGATGCCGCGAAGCCGCGCGCGACCATGGCATATGGCTTCACCTGGGATCGGTCGCCGTGCTGGTGGGCGACGGAAAGGTCGCGAACCGGGGGTTCGTGATCGACAGGGCAGGGAACATCCAGGCCCGGTACGACAAGATCCATCTGTTCGACGTCGATCTGCCGACCGGCGAAAGCTGGCGCGAATCGGCCGTCTACCAGGCTGGCAGGAACGCCGTCCTTCTCAACGGCACACCCGTCGGGAAGCTCGGCCTTACGATCTGCTACGATCTCCGCTTCCCGGCCCTGTTCGCGCGCATCGCCGAGGCGGACGCCGACGTCATCTCCGTACCCGCGGCCTTCACCGTTCCCACCGGCCGTGCGCATTGGCATGTGCTCCTTCGCGCGCGAGCGATCGAGGCCGGCGTTTTCGTCGTTGCCGCGGCCCAGGTCGGGCGGCACGAGGATGGCCGGCAAACCTTCGGCCATTCCCTCGTCGTCGATCCTTGGGGCGAAGTGCTCCTCGACATGGGGGAGGAGAGGGGCGTCGCCTTCGCCGACATTGAGCTCGCGCGCATCTCGGAGGTTCGTTCGCGCATACCCGCGCTTAACCACCGCCGCGATATCCCGGAGGCGGTGATCTCGTGATCGTGTTCGATCTCCAATGCCGCGACGGCGGCGAGACGTTCGAAGCCTGGTTCCGCTCTTCCGAGGATTATGAGGAGCAGCGGGAGAAGGGCCTCGTCGAATGTCCCGTCTGCCAGTCCACGAACATCGCGAAGGCGCCGATGGCGCCGAGGCTGCCGCGCAAGGGCGGTGGCGAGCGGCTCGGACGGCTCGCCGCTCTGCAGGCCGAGATGCTCCAGGATTCACGCTGGGTCGGCGACAAGTTCACCGAGACCGCCCGAGCCATGCACAGCGGCGAGATCGAGCGCGAGACGGTTCATGGCCAGGCGACGCTCGCCGAGGCCAAGTCCCTCGTCGATGACGGTGTCCCAGTCGCGCCGCTGCCCCTCCCGGTGGTCCCGCCGGGGCAGGTGAATTGATTGGCGCGGCTCTAGTCCCTATTCCCGTTCCCCGACGACCCCGTAGCTCAGCAGGATAGAGCATCAGATTCCTAATCTGAGGGCCACAGGTTCGAATCCTGTCGGGGTCGCCACACTTCTTGTGGGGCAGGGCGATGGCGACGACGAACCGCAGCGAAACCGACAAGCAGCGATTGTTGAACCGTCTCTTCGTCGAGCACCCGCGCTCGCTTGGCATGACTTGGGCGAGCCACGGAACTGGCGCGGTGAAGATTGGCGCGGAGCTGATCGGCGCCGGCTGCGCAGCGATCGTGCATGCCGTGGTGCCAGGCTTCTTCACGGAAACGGCGGGCAAGACGGTCACTCGGATTTACGATCACATCCAATCCCGCAAGGCGGGCGCCGCCAATCCGGAAAATTGGCCAGATTATGAGATCTGACCGGCACGTGCCGGTTGCGATCATCGGCGGCGGCTTTTCCGGGACGATACTCGCGGCGCAGCTTGCGCGGCGCGGCATCAGCTCCGCGCTGGTCGAGGGAAGTGGCCGCGTCGGGCGAGGAGTCGCTTATTCGACCAGAGAGCCGGCGCACCTGCTCAATGTCCGCGCCGAAGGAATGAGCGCCTGGTCGGGAGACCCCGGCCATTTCGCGGCGCGGTTCCAGGCCGAGGGCGGGGACGCAGGCGGGTTCGCCGAGCGGCGGTTTTTCGCCGCTTATCTCCAGGACATCCTCGACGAGGCCGTCGCCAGCGGCAAAGCCGAGGTGGTCGAGGCGTTCGCGACAAGCGCGCGGCGACGCGATGGCGGATGGCTCGTACAGCTCGAGGATGGCGGCTCGGTCGAAGCCGATGCGCTGGTGCTGGCGATCGGCAACCAGGATCCGGAGCCTCTTGGCGCCCTCGCCGCGGCGGGAGATCGCTACATCGCCAATCCATGGGGCGGAGAGGCGCAGGCCGCTGTGAAGGATCTCACCGCGGCCTCCGGCAGCGCCCTGCTGGTGGGCACGGGCCTGACGATGGTCGACATCGCCCTTTCGCTGGACTCCGCCGGCTACCGCGGTCGGGCCGTCGCGCTTTCGCGGCGGGGGCAGGTGCCGCGGTCCCACGCGGATTTCGACCCGGCACCAGTCGAATACGACGAGGTTCAACCCCGGACGGTGCGCGGCCTGTGGCGATGGCTGCGCCGCCGTTCGGCCGAAGTCGGATGGCGCGCCGCGGTGGACAGCCTCCGCCCGCACAGCCACGCCTTATGGCAGAGCCTCGACGCCGAGCAGCAGCGGCGCTTCCTTCGCCATGCGCGGCCCTATTGGGACGTGCACCGCCACCGCATCGCACCCGAAGTCGCTCAGACGATCGCCCGGCTGGTTGCCGAAGGGCGGTTGGAGATCATTGCTGGCCGGATTGTCGCGAGCGAACGCCACGGCGACGAGCTCCAGGTCACGATCCGCAAGCGGGGCGCCTCAATGCCGCAGACGATGCGCTTCGATTACTCCTTCAACTGCACCGGTCCGCTGCACTCGATTGCGAGGACCCGCGATCCACTTCTCAGGAGCCTCCTCGATGCGGGCCAGGTCCGTCCCGATCATCTCGGCATCGGTCTGGAAGTCGACCAGCGCTCGCGCACTGCGCCGGGCGAGCGCCTGTGGGCCCTCGGTCCGCTGACCAAGGGTCGCTACTGGGAAATTATTGCGGTGCCGGACATTAGGGAGCAAGCGGCCGCGGTCGCCGAGGACATAGCGCAGGAGTTGAGCCATGAACCCGCCGTTTGAACATGGCGAGCCCGAGGATGGCGACCTCGTCGAATCCGAATCCACCTCCGAGGTGCCGGCCGACGTGAAGGAGGCGGTTCGAACGCTCATCCGCTGGGCGGGCGACGACCCCGATCGCGAAGGCCTGCTCGACACGCCGCGCCGAGTCGCCTGCGCGTGGAAGGAATATGCGCGGGGCTATGTCGAGGACCCTGCCGCCCACCTCAGCCGCACTTTCGAAGAGGTCGGTGGCTATGACGAGATCGTGCTGCTGAAGGATATCCCCTTCCAGTCGCACTGCGAGCACCACCTCGCGCCGATCATCGGCAAGGCTTCCATCGCTTATCTTCCGCGCGACAAGGTGGTGGGGATCAGCAAGCTTGCCCGGGTGCTCCATGGCTTTGCCCGCAGGCTCCAGGTGCAGGAGCGGCTGACGGCGCAGGTCGCCGACACGATCTGGGAGCATCTCCAGCCGAAGGCCGTGGCCGTCATTATCGAGGCGACTCATGCCTGCATGACGGCGCGGGGCGTCAACACTCC
>DASVXR010000005.1:0-2797 GCA_036392595.1 Sphingomicrobium sp. | reverse complement strand
TCGACCGAGGTGCACTTGGCGAGGATGGTGATCCCCCGCTCCTTCTCGAGGTCGTTCGAATCCATCGCCCGCTCCTCGACGCGCTGGTTGTCGCGGAACGTGCCCGACTGGCGGAAGAGCTGGTCGACAAGGGTCGTCTTGCCGTGATCGACGTGCGCGATGATCGCGACGTTGCGCAGGTTCATTCTGATTTTCCCGGAAAAATTCGACCCGCCATGTAGTCGTTCGGCCCCTATGTTGCAATGCAGCATGGCAACGGCAGTCGCCCCCACGCGTTTTTCGGGCGGAAGGAGATTCGTCATGCCCGGAAGACATACGTCCAAGGAAAAGCGCAAGGCGCGCCACATCGAGGACAGCTACGAGAAGAAGGGCGTCTCCCATCGCGAGGCCGAGCATCGCGCCTGGGCGACCGTCAACAAGCAGGACAAATAGGCTAGGCCCGCTCCAATATTTCGATCGCGCGCTCGATCGCCCGGAGTTCGCTCTGGGCGAGGCGCTCGAGCCTCAGCGCAAGGGCTGAGCCGCTGCCGGCGGGGACGTTCAGCTCCTCGCGGCCGTCTTCGGTGAGCCTCAAGGCCAGTCGCCGCCGATTGTTCGGGTCCTGAGTCCGCTCGACCAGCCCCGCGCGGACGAGGCTGTCCACGGCGCGGCTGATGGCCGGAGCGCCGCGGCCCACCGCCGCCGCAATTTCATTAAGCGTCGAGGGTTCGTGCGCGCCGATCGCGAGCAGGAGCTTGCGGCGCGCGCGCATCGCGCGCTCCGCCGGCCCGTCCGCTACCCAGTTGAGGGCCAGCGCGTTGAACCGCGTAGCGATTGCCGCCGGCGTCGATCCCCCGAACATGATTGCAGCCTAGCAACAATTGGAACAGGCGCAATATTGCTGTTCCCGAATGGCGCACGCCCGCCTTGCCTTTGTTGCGGCTCACCGCAATGGGAAGCCGGTGAGCACTCCCCCGAAGCTGCCGCGCAACGTCTGGGTCCTCGGATTCGTCAGCCTGCTGATGGACCTGTCGAGCGAGATTTATCACTCGCTTCTGCCCGCCTTCGTCACCATCGTTCTGGGCCTTCCCGCGACCGCGCTTGGAGCAATCGACGGGGTCGCCGAAGCGACGGCCAATTTCGCCAAGCTCGCCTCCGGCCGCTTCTCCGACCGTAGCCTCAGGCGAAAACCTTGGGTGGCCGGCGGCTACGGCCTTGCGGCCCTGTCTAAGCCCCTTTTCCCGCTCGCGAGCAGCGCCGCGACGGTGATGGCCGCGCGCTTCGCCGACCGTATCGCCAAGGGCATCCGCGGCGCTCCCCGCGACGCGATGATCGCCGACGAGACGCCCGCCGAAATCCGTGGCCGCGCCTTCGGCCTGAGGCAGGCACTCGACACCGCCGGAGCCTTGCTTGCTCCACTCGCCGCCATCGCCCTCATGGCCTGGTTCGCGAGCGACATCCGCGCCGTTTACTGGGTCGCGATCATCCCCGCGGCCTGCTCCTTCCTGCTCGCCCTGCTGGCGCTCCGCGAACCCGAGCAGCATCTCGCGCCGCTCAAGCGCTCGCCTTTCTTCTCGGGGTTCAAGGAGCTCGACGACGACACGAGGCGCCTGCTGAAGGTCGGCTTCCTCTTCACGCTTGCGCGCTTTTCGGAAGCCTTCCTGATCCTCAAGGGCATCGAGATCGGCCTCAGCGAGACCATGTCGCCGCTGACGCTCGCCATCTTCAACCTGGCCTATGTCGCGCTCGCTTATCCCGCCGGGAGCCTCAGCGACCGCATGAGCCCGCGCTCGATCCTCCTCGCCGGAATGGCGGTCCTCATCGCCGGCAATGTCGTCCTGGCGGAGACCGACAGCTTCGCCGGGCTGGTCGCCGGAGTCTCGCTATGGGGCACGCATATGGCGCTGACTCAAGGGATCTTCGCCCGGATGATAGCGGACAGCGCGCCCGAGCGGCTGCGCGCGACCAGCTTCGGCGCCTTCTGGTTCGTCACCGGAATCGCGACCTTGCTCGCGAGCCTCGGCGCGGGCTGGCTGTGGGATCGCGAGGGCAGCTCCGCGACCTTCCTCACCAGCGCAGCCGTCGCGGCAGCCGCGCTCGCGATGCTGAGCCTTCTCCCGGAGGAACCTAGAGCCTCGCGCTGAACCGATTCCAGATCTGCCGAGCCGCCGCGTACCATGTCGCGAAGCCGATCAGCCCCGCGATGGCCGTCACCACGATCTCCCAGCCCTCCGGCCAGCGGTCGTCGCCGAAGACGAAGATCCACAGCAGGCCGACGATTCCGCCGACTGCGATCAGCACCGTCACATAGGCCACGATTGCGCCGCCGACGACCGCCAGCAGCAGCAACAGCCAGCGGTTCACCGGGTAAACTTCTCTCCCCGCTCCGCCTTGTCGAGCAGCAGCTTCGAGAAGCTGAACTCGGGCTTCATCCGCTGTTCCTGGCGCTTCAAGCCGTCAACGATCTTCTGGAGCCCGACGCTGTCCGCCCAGTACATCGGTCCGCCGCGATAGACCGGCCAGCCGTAGCCGTAGACCCAGACGACATCGATGTCGGAGGCGCGCTGCGCGATGCCTTCCTCGAGGATCTTCGCGCCTTCGTTGACCATGGTGTAGAGCGTGCGCTCGACGATCTCCTGATCCCTGATCTCGCGGCGCTCGACGCCCTGCTTCTTCGCGAAATCCTCGATGATCTGCTGCACCTTGGGCGATGGCGACGGCCGGCGCTTGTCGTCATAATCGTAGAAGCCCGCACCCTTCTTCTGGCCCCAGCGGTCGATCGCGCAAAGCGCGTCGCGGACATTTTCGATCCGGTTGG
>DASVXR010000004.1:0-2152 GCA_036392595.1 Sphingomicrobium sp. | reverse complement strand
TGGAACGGGCCGCTCGGCGCTTTCGAGGTGCCGCCCTTCGATGCGGCGACTGTCGCCTTGGCGAAGACGGCGG
This sequence comes from Sphingomicrobium sp., assembly GCA_036392595.1. Lineage (GTDB taxonomy): Bacteria > Pseudomonadota > Alphaproteobacteria > Sphingomonadales > Sphingomonadaceae > Sphingomicrobium. Next base: position 2,079 of record DASVXR010000004.1, on the reverse strand, counting down.
CGGCGCTGACCAAGGAAGGCTCGCTCGTTTCGGTCGCCGGAGGTGGTGACACGGTCGCAGCGCTCAACCACGCAGGCGTCGCCGATGATTTCACCTTCGTTTCCACGGCAGGTGGAGCGTTTCTCGAATGGATGGAAGGGCGGACGCTGCCCGGCGTTGCGGCGCTCGAACAGGCTCGCTGATGTCCGAGCCACAGGTCGTAGGGCTCTTCGAGACCAACGTGGTCGTCGACGAGATGCCAGGTGCCGAGGCGCTCAACCGGGAGCTCGCCCGCGCAATCCAGGAGCGGCGCCGGACCAGCGCCGGGACTAAGGTCTCCAACATCGGCGGATGGCAATCGGACACGGCGATGCTGGAGTGGGGCGGCGCCACCGCTCGCCGGCTCCTCGATCGGATCGTTGCCGCAGCGGATCACTTCACCGTGGACGTGAAGTCACCGACGGAGCGTCGCCATGAGTGGCGCGCGGAGATGTGGGCCAATGTCTCGCCCCCGCACGCGTCGAACCAGCTGCACACCCATCCGGGAGCCTTCTGGTCCGCGGTCTATTACGTCGATGACGGCTACGCCGGCTCCAGCGACCCTGGCGCCGGCGGTGAGCTGGTCCTGATGGACCCGCGAATGCCGATGATCATGATGACCATGCCCAATCTACGGTTCCTGGGCGGCGACGGGAAACCCAACCAGGCGCAGCTCGTCATGCGGCCGAAATCGGGCCGGATCGTGATGTTTCCGGCATGGCTCAGCCATGGGGTGATGCCTTATGAGGGCCCGAGTGAGAGAATTTCGATCGCGGTGAACCTGCTGGCCGTTCCGCGGGGCGCTGCCTGATTTCAAGACGAGGAAGACAATGAACGAGGAAATGCTTTCGAAAATCCGCAACGGAAACGGATTCATCGCTGCGCTCGACCAGTCGGGCGGATCGACGCCCAAGGCGCTCAAGGGCTACGGCATCGAGGAAGGTGCCTGGTCCAGCGATGAGGAGATGTTCGACCTCATCCACAAGATGCGTGAACGGATCATCACGTCGCCGTGCTTCGGCAATGGCAAGGTGATCGGCACGATCCTGTTCGAGCGGACGATGGATGGGCAGGTCGCCGGCAAGCCGACGCCGCAGGCGCTGATCGACCTCGGAATCGTGCCTTTCATCAAGATCGACAAGGGCCTGGAGGGCGAGGAGAACGGCGTCCAGCTGATGAAGCCGAACCCTGGTTTGGATGCGCTTCTCGAACGGGCGAAGTCGCTCGGCGTCTTTGGAACCAAGGAACGGTCCGTCATCAACCAGGCCAATGCCGCCGGCATTGCGGTCGCGGTCGCCCAGCAGTTCGAGGTCGCGAAGCAGGTGCTCGCCCACGGATTGGTGCCGATCATCGAGCCAGAGGTGAACATCAAGAGCGCCGACCGCGCGGAGAGCGACGACCTCCTGCTCACCGCCATCCTCGAGGAGCTCGACGAGATTCCGGACGGGCAGCGCGTGATGCTGAAGCTGTCGATCCCCGCGAAGCCGGGCTTGTTCGAGCCGCTGGTGAATCACCCGAAGGTGCTGCGGGTCGTCGCGCTGTCCGGCGGCTTCTCGCGCGAGGAAGCCTGCCGCGAGCTTGCGAAGAACCCGGGAATGATCGCAAGCTTCAGCCGCGCCCTGCTCTCCGACCTCCGCGCCCAGCAGAGCGACGAGGAGTTCGACCGGACGCTCGGCACCGCGATCGACGAGATCTACGAGGCGTCGACCGAGAAGGTCACGGCTTAGGCCTTCTTGGAGACGCCGTTGAGTGCGACCGCGGCCTTGACGAGCGCCTTGAAAGCGGCCGGATCGACCGTGTCACCCTCGCGGATGTCGATCGCCCGGCGCGTGCCGCCGTCGAGGCTCGAGTTGAACAGGCGTGCAGGGTCGGGAAGGCTCGCTCCCTTCGCGAAGGTCAGCTTGACCTTGTCCTTGTAGGTTTCGCCCGTGCAGATAATTCCTGCGTGCGACCAGGTCGGGACGCCGGCCGGATTGCTCGGCTTCTTCCACTTGCGCTCCTCGACGGCTTCCGGGTCGGCCTCGTGGATGAGCTTACGAACCTTCTCGAGTGTCTCGCTAC
>DASVXR010000003.1:0-4863 GCA_036392595.1 Sphingomicrobium sp. | reverse complement strand
GCCGGAACGTAGCCGAGCGCGATCAGCGCGTCCTTGAACATCAGCACGCCGATCCAGCCGAGGATCAGCACGTAAAGGAGGCCGATGACCACGTCGATCTGGCCGCTCGCCTGGAGCAGCCGGAACAGGCCCGCTCCGACGACCGAGCCGGCGAGGCCGCCGACGATCATGACGACGCCCATCTTGAGGTCGACTCCGCCGCGGCGCATGTGGACCATCACGCCCGACACGCTCGCGCCGGTGATCTGCGTCGCTGCCGAAGCCACAGCCACCGGCGAGGGGATTCCGTAGAAGATCAGGAGCGGCGTCGTCAGGAAGCCGCCGCCGACGCCGAACATGCCCGACAATATGCCGACGACGAAGCCGAGCACGACGATGAACAGCGCGTTGACCGACTGTCCGGCGATGGGGAGATAGATGTCCATCCTGCGGCGGAAGGACTAGCCGCAAACCGCCGTTCTGGCCAAGCGCTCAGCCGACAGGCTCAGTGCCCGCTGGCGCCATGACGTCAGAAATCCCCCGAGAGCGTGACTGCCGGCCCCGAGCCCGGCTGCGCATTGCCGGCGAGCTTCTGGCGCCAGTCGAAATGGACCTTCACGTTTCGGCGAACGCTCATGGTCACGCGCGGTCCGGCATCGACGCGATAAATGCCCGGCTGTGCGCCGCCCCACAGGCCGAGCCCGCCCGAGAAATTGCGGTAGAGCGGCCGGGTCAGCGTGACGCCGCCGTCGACGAACAGGTCGCGGCTGCGGAGGCCCACGACTCCGCCCTGCACATAAGCGTCGAGCTGGAACCGGCCGGGCATCGGCCGCTGATAGACGCCGCCCTCCGCGAAAAGCGCGAAATCGCTGCGCCCCGTGGACATGCGCCCGATCTTCTGCCGACGCTCGGCGGTCACCCAGACGGGGATCGAGGCGATGGGCTGCACTCGGACGCCGGCAGCCGCCTCGCCGCCCTGGCGGCCGACGTCGGATGTGGTTCGAAGGCTGACCGCGATCTGGCGGCTGAAATTGTACAGGAGACGAGCGCCTGCCTGGCTTCCACCGAGGTTGCCGACGCTGCCGAGCGAGTTGGGCCCGAGGGGCTCGCCCTGGCGGCCGCGAAGCATGGCCCAGCTGCTCAGCTGGATTCGGTCCAGCTTGCCGGAGGGTTGGACAAAGGCCGCCGGAACGCTCTGCGCCGGGACGGTGGATTGGAGCTTCGACATGCCGGCCGAGGCAAGCCGCGACAGCGGGGAGGGGTCGAGCGGCGGAAGCGTCGAATAGAATTGGCGCTCCGGCTCCGGCTCGGGAAGGATGGGCGTGAAGCGCTCCGGACGCGGGGCGGGGACCTGTCGGTAATAAGCGGGCGGCGGCGCGTAATAGACGTTGGGCGCTGTGTAATAGACGGGCACGCCGGCGGGCAGGAATTGAGGCTGCATCGGCGATGCGCCCGCCGCCGGCATCGCCGCGAAGGTCGGGGCGGGCTCGACCGGGTCGATGGGCGGGAACTGGGTCTGAGCGATTGGCGGGACCTTGGCTTCGCTCTTCTCGATGCTGAACATCTCGGCGCCCGGCAACACGCCGAGCGCTGCGGCGCGAACCCCGGCCCAGCCGACAACCGCAATCGCCAGAAAACGAAGAGAGGGCCTCATCGAGCAAGCTCCGCCGGAAAGATGTGGTGCGTCTTGTCCCAGCGCTTCGCGCCGCCGCCGGCGTGCAGCGACACTGCGCGCATCGCGGCGAGGATGGCGATGACGTTGCCGACGACGAGGCGCGGGATCGACCGAAGCCCCTCCTCGAAGCCGTAGGCCCAGCCGGTGAAGCAGGCGCGCATCAATATGCGCCAGGCGAGGAACCCCGCATTGACCTTGAGGAGCAAGGTGAGCGTCGGATCGGGACGCGCGCGGATCGGCGCTCCGAGAGCTTCGGCGAGCGAGATCTGCAACCAGAGCAAGGCGGCCGCATAGCCGGCAAGGAGCAGCACCGCGGCGAGCGGGCCGCGCCGGTCACGCATGCGCATCCAGCGCTCGCCGAGCCCTCCGGTCCAGCCGAGGCGGTCCCAGCCCGCTAAGGCGATCCCGCCGAGCCAGCGCGCCTTCTGGCGCACCGCCGCGCCCAAAGTGCCGGGGAAATGGCCGCGGCTGGCCACGGCGGCACGTTCGCCGGGGTCCGGGCGAATGCGCACGAACATGGTCTTGAGGCCGAGCGCGCCGAGGCGGAGCCCAAGCTCATAATCCTCGGTCATGCTGGCGCCGGCGAAGGGCTTGCCCTCCTGCATCGCGGCGAGCCGGGCGAGGGCGTCGCGGGAGATTGCGCAGCCGACTCCGGCGAGCGGGATCGCTGCGCCGATCGCCTCGCGCACGACCAGCTCCTTCATGTGGGCCTCGGCGAACTCATCGCAATAATGGCCGCCGATCCAGCGCGAGTTCGGATCGACCAGCGGGAGCACCGGCAGCTGGATCAACGCGGCGCGGTCGATCAGCCCGTCGAAAATCCGAAGCTCGTAGCGGTGGACCACGTCCTCGGCATCGTGGAGCACGACCGCCTTGGCCGTCCGGCCCGTCTGCGCTTCGTAGGCGATCAGCGCGTCGTAAAGGTGGTTGAGGCAATCGGCCTTAGTGGTGGGTCCGTCATGTTCGACTTCGACGGCCTCAATGCGCGGGTCGGCGACGCTGGCGATCGCGGCAGCGGTCGCGGGATCGTTCCGATAGTGGCCGACGAAAATCCGGTAATCATCGTAACTGATGCGCTTCAGGGTCGCCTTGAGCATGGAGGCGATGACGGCGGATTCGTCCCACGCGGGCACGAGGACCGCCATGAAGCCGGGGTTCTTGTTGAAGAGATAATGGCTGGCGTAGGCGCGCCGGTACCGCTTGTAGACGGTCGCCCGGCGCCAGAAATGTCTTGCGAAATAGATGAGATCGACGGCGAGGTCGTTGATCCCGAACAGGAGGAAGCCGGCGCCCGAAAAGAGCGCGAGCTCCGCCGCTGCTCGGCTGAGCATTTGCGCGGACAACATGCGAAGAGGCGGGGGCTAGAGGATCGACTGCAGCGAGTAGATTGGGCTCGGTCGGTCCATGGAAATCCCCCACGCAAATGAACAACACACCGAGCGGGGAGCTGTGTTGCACAGGCAAGGAACAACGACAAGTTCGGTTCGAAACTTCTCCATTGTTGTGGATTCTGTGCAGCAGTGGCCTCGCCTGCCGATCCACGCTAGCCCATTGCCGTGAGGGTCTTTCTTGCAGCCATTGTTGCGGTCCTGGGTGGGACGGCAGACGCGCGCGGCTCGGTGATTCACGCCGGCGGAGGCTGGGCGGCGATCGACCGGGGGGACGTTTGCGACGCGCTTTCCCGTTCCGTGCGGATCGCCGAAAAGGGGAAGGTGCAGGCGGTCGCGGGCTTTTCCTTTACGACGGACCATCGCCGCTGGGGCGAATTTCATGCGCGATTGAGCCATTTGCCTCGGCCCGGTTCCAGCGTGCTGCTGACGGTTGGCGACCAGCCCTTCCTCCTCGTCGCCCGCGACGACTGGGCGTGGAGCCGGGGGCCGGCCCAGGAGCAGGCGATCATCGGCGCGGTGCGCTCCGCCGACGGAATGCGCGTGGAGGGGCGCGACCCTGGCGGGCGGCGGTTCGTCGATCCCTATGAGCTCGGCGGAGCTCCGACCGCGATCGATGCGGCCGCGGCCCGCTGCGCTGGCAAAATGCAGCCGCGCTAACTAGATAGGCGGCTCGCCATGAGTGCCGACACCGCCATCATGCCCATTCCCGGGCCCGTCGATCCTGTGCCCGTGCCGCGCGCAGTGACGCGACGCGCCGACGGGAGGGTCGAGCTTGTGGGCTTGAGGAAGGAGCAGATCCGCGCCGAGCTTGAAGGGGCGGGCCTCGATGCCAAGCAGGCGAAGCTTCGCTCCAAGCAGATCTGGCACTGGATCTACAATCGCGGCGTCAGCGACTTCGCAGCGATGAGCGACATCGCCAAGCCGCAGCGCGGCTGGCTCGCCGAGCGCTTCACCATCTCGCGGCCCGAGGTGGTCGAGGCGCAGGTCTCGTCCGACGGCACGCGCAAATGGCTTCTGCGGACGCACGACGGCCACGATTTCGAGATGGTCTTCATCCCCGACGCCGACCGCGGGACGCTCTGCGTTTCGAGCCAAGTCGGGTGCACGCTCAACTGCCGCTTCTGCCACACCGGGACGATGAAGCTGGTCAGGAACCTCGAGCCGGCGGAGATCGTCGGCCAGGTGATGCTGGCGCGCGACGCGCTCGGCGAATGGCCGAGCCAGCCCGAGGGGCGCATGCTCACCAACATTGTCATGATGGGCATGGGCGAGCCGCTCTACAATTTCGAGAATGTGCGCGACGCGTTGAAGATCGTGATGGCCGGCGACGGGCTCGGCCTGTCGCGGCGCCGGATCACGCTGTCGACCAGCGGCGTGGTGCCGATGATGGCGCGCGCCGGCGAAGAGATCGGGGTCAACCTCGCGGTCTCGCTGCACGCGGTCACCAAGGAGATCCGCGACGAGATCGTGCCCTTGAACCGCAAGTACGGGATCGAGCAACTGCTCGAGGCCTGCGCGGCTTACCCGGGCGCCAACAATGCGCGGCGGATCACGTTCGAATATGTGATGCTCAAGGACAAGAACGACAGCGACGAGCATGCGCGCGAGCTGGTTCGCCTGATCCGGCAGTACCGGCTCCCCGCCAAGGTGAATCTGATTCCGTTCAACCCCTGGCCCGGCGCGCCTTACGAATGCTCGACCGACGAGCGCATCAGGTCATTTAGCAACATCGTCTTCGAGGCGGGCATTTCGGCCCCGGTGCGTACGCCGCGCGGGCGCGATATCGACGCCGCCTGCGGCCAACTGAAGACTGCGGCA
>DASVXR010000002.1:0-1891 GCA_036392595.1 Sphingomicrobium sp. | reverse complement strand
CCTCTCAGCGCGAGGATGAAGCAAACGCCGGAGACGAGATAGGCCAGCAGAACCCAGGACTGGCCCAGCGAGACTATGTAGTCGGTATGTGGCTCACCGGGCGCCGACACGCTCAACGGTCCTTCTTCCGATACATCGAGAGCATCCGCTGAGTGACCGCGAAGCCGCCGAAGATGTTCACGCTCGCCAACCCGACTGCCACGAGGCCCAGCCATTTCGATGTGGGGCTGCCGGCCGCCGCCGCGGCGATCAGGGCCCCGACGACGATTACAGACGAGATGGCATTGGTCACGCTCATCAGCGGCGTGTGGAGCGCCGGGGTGACGGACCAGACGACATAATAGCCGACGAAACAGGCGAGCACGAAAATCGACAGGATGGATACGAAGTCCATGACCCCTCCGGCGCTGGTGCGCCGCATTTGTGGCGGGTCGGGTTGAAGCTGTCGAGTGGGGTGCGCGCCGTTAATTCGAGCAGGGTTATCGATTTTCTAACCTTTTCGCGCGCATGCGTATGCGCAGGAATTTGCGGGGAGAGGTTGCTCGGTGCCGTCCGGCAAGAAATCGAAGATCGACCGGACGACGTTCAAGGCGCTGCTTTGGACGGCGGTCGCCGGATTGATATTCGGGCTGATCGGGTTCGGCGAGATTGCCGAGGACCTGCTCCGGACGTTCCGAAACAGCCTCCACTGGCACAAGGCGAGCGGCCAGATCGTCCTCGTCAAGATCGACGACGAGGCACTGCGTCAGGTCGGGCGCTGGCCCTGGCCGAGGCGGAACCACGCCCAGATGACGGACGCCCTCACCAAGGCCGGGGCGAAGCGGATATTCTTCGACATCAGCTTTTTCGGCGCGACCAACTCGGCGGACGACCGCCAGTTCGCCGAAGCTCTCGAGCGGTCACGTCGCGTGGTGCTCGCCATGCGCATCCGCAGGTCGAACACTGCCGGAGTGCAGGACGTCTACCCGCTGCCGGCGATTGCAAGCACGCCGCTCGCAACGATCGACTGGCAGTATAATTGGCAGAACGCCGTCTGGCAGATCCCTTACTCCCTGGAACGCGGCGGTCGGCCGGTACCCTCGTTCGCCTCGCTGCTGTCGGGTCGTTCGGGGGCGGTGAACAGCACTTTCATGCCCGATTATTCGATCGATCCGAAATCGATTCCCAGCATTTCGGCCGCCAGGATTCTGCAGGGCCAGTTCGATCCCGCGTTCGTCCGCGGCCGCGACGTGGTGGTTGGAACCGACAGCGACGGGATCGGTGACCAATATTTCCTTCCCGGCACCGGCAAGATGGGCGGCTCCTATGTCCACATCATCGGTGCGGAAACGCTGAAGTCCGGAACCCCGCACTATTGGGGCTGGCTGCCGCTCTTCCTCGCCTCGCTCGGCGTGGCCGCGCTGGCGCTCACGCGGCGCAATCACCTGCAGCAGACTGTGCTGATCGCCGGCTGGGTACTGGCCTTGCTGTTCGGCCCGGCAGCGCTCGAGGCGAGGCTCATCTTCCTCGACATCACGCCCGGCCTGTTCGTCACTTGTATCATCGCGGTGATCCTCGTCCGGCGCCTGATCCGCCATCGCGGGCTTGTGAACGCCGTGTCGGGTCTGCCGAACCTGAACGCCCTGCGAGCCAATCGCGCCGGTCGCGACCAGGCGCTGATCGTGGCGCGCGTGCTCAATTACGCCGATGTGGTTGCCGCGCTGCCGACCGACAGCGAGCGCCAGCTCGTCGAGCAGATCATCAGCCGGCTTTCCATAGGCTCGAGCGACCGCACCTTCTATCAGGGCGACGGCGGCATCTTCGCCTGGTTCGAGGAGCCGAGGAAGCCGTTCGGCCATCATATCGACGCGCTCTATGCGCTGTTCCGCAACCCCATTCGGGTCGCGAACCT
>DASVXR010000001.1:0-13984 GCA_036392595.1 Sphingomicrobium sp. | reverse complement strand
GAGCTCGCCAACCTGCTCCATGCCGGAAGTCGAGGGCGCGGTTCCCGAAGAACTGGTCCGCACTGCGCTGCAACCGCTATGGGGCGCGTGGCGCGCGCTGCTGACCGCGCGCAACAAGCGTGAACCGCTGGAGCTCGACATTCCCGAGCGGAGAGTGATGCTCGACGAGAAGGGGCGGATCACGTCGATCGCTCCGCGCGACCGGCTCGACGCGCATCGGCTTGTCGAAGACTTCATGATCGCCGCCAACGTCGCCGCCGCTCGCGCTCTCGAAGCGAAGAAGGCGCCGGTCATGTACCGCGTCCACGAGCCGCCGAGCCGCGAGAAGCTGGTTGCGCTTAAGGATTATCTTTCGACCTTCGGCATCGAGTTCGCTCTCGGCCAGGTTATCAAGCCGGGCACCTTCAACCGCATCATCGAGCGCATCGGCGAAGCGGACGGGCGCGAGGAGATCATGGAGCAGCTGCTCCGCACGCAGATGCAGGCGCGCTACGGGCCCGAGCGGCTCGGCCATTTCGGGCTGGCGTTGGCGACTTACGCGCATTTCACCTCGCCAATCCGCCGCTACGCCGACCTGCTCGTCCACCGCTCGCTGGTGAAGGCGTATGGGCTCGGCGAGGGCGGCCTTCCGCCGCACGACGAGGAGAAGTTCGAGCAGATCGGCGAACAGATCTCGATGCTCGAGCGGCGCGCGATGGAGGCGGAGCGGGAGACGATCGATCGCTACGTCGCGGCCTATCTCGCCGACCAGGTGGGGCAGCTGGTCGAATGCCGGATCAGCGGAGTCCAGCCGTTCGGCTTCTTCGCGACGGTCGAGGACCTGGGCGGCGACGGGCTGCTCCTCGCGAAGGACCTCGGCACCGAATATTTCCGCTACGACGAGGGCGCGAAGCAGCTTGTCGGCGACGAGACCGGCGAGACCTACCGCATCGGGCAGCGGCTGACGCTTCGGCTTGCCGAAGCAAACCCGGTGTCGGGTTCGCTGCGCTTTGAGCTTCCGGAAGGAAGCTACGGCGGAACGCGCGCTCCGATGCGCCGCGACCGCGTCCGCCGCGGCCGACCGCCGAACATTCGACACAACAGCCGCAGGCGCTAAGAAGAAGGGGCCGTGTAGGAGGAGTATCGATGGCCACAGCCGCAGCCGCTGCGATCGCCCACGCCCGCCGCGAGATCCAGCATCACTTCTTCAGCCATGACGCGGTGCGGCCCGACCGAGCGGTCGCGTTCGAACCGCAGCGAATGATCGAGCAGCGCCAATTCGAGCGGATGCGGTCGCGGGGAATCATCCGCGAGGCGAAGCCCGGGCTCTATTGGCTCGACGTCGTCGCGTACGACATCGATCTCCGGCAGCGCTTCGGGCGCGTGCGGCTGGTGCTGCTCGCAATCGTCCTCGGATTGGCGGTCGGGCTCGGCGCATCCATCATGACCCGCTGACGGACTTTACAGGGGGGATCGGAGAATATGGCGAAAGCGCTGCGTTGGGCCGGCTACGGTCTTGTGTCACTGCTGGTACTCGTCCTCATCGCAGCGGCCGCCGTCTGGATCGTCTCCTCGGCCAAGCTCCACGCCTCGGTGACTGCGAAGCCCGAACATCTGGCGCAGCCGACGCCGGCGCAGCTCGCCGACGCCGAGCGGCAGGCGCGGACCCTCGGCTGCTTCAGCTGCCATGGCGAGGGCTTGCGCGGGAACAAGATGTTCGACCAGCCGAACGTAGGCACGATCTGGGCGCCCAACCTGACGCGCGTCGCCGCCCACGCGACGGACGAGCAGCTGGCCCGGGCAATCCGGCAGGGCGTCGGCGTCGACGGCCGCCGGCTGTTCATCATGCCGGCGGAGGTGTTCCAGCACCTTAGCGACCAGGAAGTGGTGGCGCTGATCGTGATGATCCGCAAGCTTCCTGTTGGCGGCGGCGAGACGCCCCCGAACGTCTATGGGCCGCTCGGCCGGCTTGGCATCGTCATGGGCAAGTTCAGGACCGCTCCGGACCTGGTGGCGAAATATGCGGCCCAGGAGCCGCGGCCTCTCGGGCCCCAATTCGAGCCGGGCCGGCAGCTCGCCATCACCAAATGCTCGGGCTGCCACGGTCCTGCGCTGGAGGGGCAGGAAGTCGAGCCCGGGATCGTTTCGCCGGACCTGACGATCGCCGCCGCTTACGACCTGCCCGCGTTCCGGAAGCTGCTTCGAACCGGCGTTCCCGCCAGCGGCCGCGAGCTCAAGATGATGAGCGCGACTGCTCGCACGGACCTCAGCCACCTGAACGACTCAGAGATCGAGCAGCTTCACTCCTACCTGGTCGCTCGGGGGCAGGCCGACAGCCATTAATTTGAAGTTCATCGACAAACGGCGTTCGTCGAAAATGCTTCGATGAGGCGGCTCGGCGAGTCTGCCAGCCGACAGCGGGCGGATCGCTTCAAACAGCCCTTTGCGCTAAATTTGTAGCGCCTCCAGAAAAGGGGATTTGAGCGATGACGACCACCACTTGTACCCGTTTGATGGTTACCGCCGCGCTGCTGTTCGCACCGATCGCAGCATCCGCCCAGAATAACCCGGCGAGCACGACGCAGCTGGCGCAGAATTCGGCGGCCACCGCTGTGCCGGTAGCGCAGCCGGACCTGAAGGCCGCGCCTGCCGCCGCGCCGGAAAAGAAGATCTGCAAGCTGCTTCCCTCGACCGGCACCCGCATGAACAAGCGCGCCTGCCTCACCGAGAGCGAATGGAAGCAGGTCGAAAAGGACGTCCAGGACTGAGCCGTCGGCAGCCGGCGGGACCTGCCCGCCGGCTGTCGCAACTTTTGCGGCGCGAGCGGATTGGGGCCGCAGAAGGAGAGCGGCCATGCCCTACAAGATCGCCATCATCGTCGGCAGTTTGCGCAAGGACAGCCTAAACCGAAAGGTCGCGCGCTCGATCTGCGCGATCCGCGGCGACAATCTCGATTGCTCGATGATCGAAATCGGCGACCTGCCCCTCTACAACCAGGACCTGGACGCAAACCCGCCCGAGCAATGGGTGCGCTTCCGCAACCAGGTAGCCGAAGCGGACGGAGTGCTGTTTTGCTCGCCTGAGTATAATCGCGGCATCCCGGGCGTCCTCAAGAATGCGATCGACGTCGGGTCGCGGCCCTATGGCCAGAGCGTGTTCGACAAGAAGCCCGCGGCGATCGTCACGGCATCGCCTGGAAGCATCGGCGGTTTCGGCTCGAACCACCAGATCCGCCAGGCGGCGGTGTTCCTCAACATGCCCGTGATGCAGCAGCCGGAAGCCTATCTCGGCCATGTTAGCGACGACAGCTTCGACGAGAGCGGCTGCCTGAAGGAAGGACCGCTGAAGGAGCTGATCACCAACCTGGCCCACTCCTTCGCCGGCTGGGTCGACATGATCCATCGCTCGCGGCAGCTGCTCGCCGAGGATGCGGCCCACGCGGCGGCGCAGAAGCAGGCGGAGAAGGAGCCCGCCTGATGGAGTTCACCTGGCTTTCGCGCTGGCAGCCGCAGCTGCTCGCCGTCCTGCGGATCGTCGTCGGGTTGCTATTTCTTGAACATGGCCTCTCGAAGTTCTTCGGCTTTCCGGTGCCGTTCCCGGTGCAGCCGCTGCCGCCAATCCTGGTTGCCGCGGGGATAGTGGAATGCGTTGCCGGCGTTCTCGTCACGCTCGGGCTCTTCACCCGTCTCGCGGCCTTCGTCGCGTCGGGTGAGATGGCGGTGGCCTATTGGATGCAGCATGCTCCGAAGAGCCCGTGGCCGATCGCGAACATGGGCGAGGGCGCGATCCTCTTCTGCTTCGTCTTTCTGTACATCGCCGCCGCCGGACCCGGGGTGTGGAGCATCGACGGGGCGAGAATGAAGGCGCGGCTCGGGCGCGTGGAACGGCGCTGACCTAGACGCCGCGAGGATAAGGGAATTCAGCGGGCGGATCGTTGGGCTGGCGGAAATGCCTGCGCAGCGCGGTGTCGCAGATCGCATAGCCCCAGTTGATCAACCGCTCCTGAAACTCCGGAGTGAGGCGCTTGAGCCGCGTCGAAACCCGCGCGAGTTCGGCCGTTCGATCGACCGGCGCCCGGAGCGCGTCCTGAAGGCCGTAATGAGCGACGTCGGACCCAATTCCCCAATAGGTACCGCGGCGCCAGCCGCGCTCGCCCTCCTTCGCCTTGTAGGACGCGATCAGCTGCCGCTTCCGGAGCGAAGAGACCTGGCCGTAGATGATGTCGATGTCCCGCTTCGCCTGTCTCGCCCAGGTCGAGGAGGGCGACGGATTGGGCTGAAGCGCCGCGCCGGCGTCGGAGACGAGCACGTTGCGATATGCTTTCCAGACGGTCTCCAGGCCGAGATTATCGTAGACGCCACCGTCGGCGAGGCTGATGTCTGACAGAAGCGCTTCATCCTTCGTCGCGATGCGGGAGAAGTCTGTCCGACTCACTCGCAGAACGTAGGGCGAGAGGAATGGCGGGAATGCCGAGGAGGCGGCGACCACGGCCGCCAGAGGCAGCGTCGGCCGATCGATCTCGCCGACCTTGTAGTCGGCCATCACTGCTCGGGAGAAGCGCCACAGGGTTCCGGTCTCGACGTTGGTCGCGTTGATGACGAACTCGGGCTTGCCGGGCAGGTCCTGAAGCGTCGCCTTGCCGAACAGCATCGAGCGATAGGCGAGCGCGACATAGTCGGCGACCCGGCCGGGAAGGACGAGGCCGCTGGCGATCGCCGGAATGTCGATCGTTGTGCCGGCGACGCGGCGGATCGGCGCCACGACATTCTCGAAGAAGTCGTCGCGGGTCTTGAGGCGATTCCACTCGAGCGCGACCTTGGCCGATGTGATCGAGCCGCCCGACACGCTCGAGATGCGGCTCGCCTTTTGCAGCAGTCCGACCTCGAACAGGCGCAGGAAAGCGCCGAGGTGGAACAGCATCGCTCGATAGCCGCCGCCGGAGAGGCAGATTCCAATGCCGGGCGAAGGGCCTCGCCGCTTGGTTTCCGCGAGCGGTGAGACTGGCTCGACAAGCGCAACCATGAGAGGCGCCCTTCAAACGGACAACCGAGCCGGCTCAGGTTACCTTCGCGCGCTCCTTAAAGCGAGGCTGGTCCCATTCGCGGCTGGCGAGGACGTCGGCGAGGATCTCGGCCGCTCGGACCATGTCGGCGAAGCGGTTGTAGAGAGGCGCGAAGCCGAAGCGCATCAGGTCCGGAGCGCGGAAGTCGCCGATGACTCCGCGGGCGATCAGCGCCTGCATGAGGGCATAGCCTTCGGGGTGGGCGAAGACGACATGGCTGCCGCGCTGCGTCGGATCGCGCGGGGAGGCGAGCTGGACCTGCGCGCCGCAGCGCGCCTCGACCTCGTCAACGAACAGCTTCGAGAGGGCTCGGGATTTCGCCGCGAGGTCATGCATGGAAATGCCGTCGAACGTGTCGAGGCCTGCCTCGAGAGCGGCCAGGGCAAGGATCGAGGGCGTGCCCGTGAGGAACTTCAGGATTCCGCTCGCCGGCCGGTAATCGTCGACGAAGGCGAATGGCTCGGCATGGCCCATCCAGCCCTGGAGCGGCGACTCGAGCTCGTCCTGGAGGTCCCGCGCGACGAACAGGAAGGCGGGCGCCCCAGGACCGCCGTTCAGATATTTGTAGCCGCAGCCGGCGGCGAGGTCGCAGCCGCTCGCCGCCAGGTCGAGCTCGATCGCTCCGGCGCTGTGCGACAGGTCCCAGATGGTGAGGGCACCCGCCGCGTGCGCTGCTTCGTTGATCGCGCGCATGTCGTGGATCGAGGCGCTGCGATAATCGACGTGGGTGAGGGTGACCGCCGCCGTGTCCTCGTCGATCGCGCCCAGCACATCGTCGGCTGGAACTGCCTTCAGCCTCAGGCCGAGCAGGTTGCAAAGGCCCTGCGCAACATAGAGGTCGGTCGGGAAATTCTGCTGCTGGGTCAGCACGGTCTTCCGGACCGGACGCGCACGAACCGCCGCCGCGAGCAACTTAAAGAGGCAGACGCTGGTCGAATCCGCGATCAGCAGCTCATTCGGCGACGCGCCGACGATCGGGGCGATCTTCGACGCGATGCGCGTGGGCCAGTCGATCCACCCATGCTTGTTCCAGCTGGCGATGAGGTCCTCGCCCCATTGCCGCTCGGCGGTGTTCGCCAAGGCGGCGGGCGCCGCAACCGGCAGCGCGCCGAGGGAGTTGCCGTCGAGGTAGATGACGCCCTCAGGGAGCCGGAAGCGCTCGCGCGCAAAGGCAAGCGGGTCGGCGGCGTCCAGTTCTTGGGCTTCTTCGCGAGTCATCCTGTTCCATCACCCCCGCGCAAGCGGGAGTCCCGCTGTTCTTTGGCTGGCCGATCGTGTGAAGAAAAGCGGGATTCCCGCTTTCGCGGGAATGACGAACTAGAGCTTCGGGAGCGTAACGCCCCGCTGACCCATATATTTGCCGGCGCGGTCGGCGTAGCTCACTTCGCAGGGCTCATTCCCCTGCAGGAACAGGAACTGGCAGGCGCCCTCATTCGCATAGACCTTCGCGGGAAGCGGCGTGGTGTTGGAGAATTCCAGCGTCACATGCCCCTCCCAGCCGGGTTCGAGCGGCGTCACGTTCACGATGATCCCGCACCGAGCATAGGTCGATTTGCCGAGGCAGATGACGAGGATGTCTCGCGGAACCCGGAAATATTCGACCGTCCGCGCGAGCGCGAAGCTGTTGGGCGGGATGATGCAGACGTCCGTCTGCCGGTCGACGAAGCTGTTGCTGGCGAAGTCCTTCGGATCGACGGTCGCCGAATCGACGTTGGTGAAAATCTTGAACTCGTCGGCCACCCTCGCGTCATAGCCGTAGGAGGAGAGGCCGTAGCTGATGCAGCCCTCGCGCCGCTGCGCCTCGACGAACGGCTCGATCATGCCGTTCTCCTGCGCCTGCTCCCGAATCCAGCGGTCCGACAAAATGGCCATATGGACTGCGTAATAGGACGAATTTCCTGCTTCAATTTGGGGCGGATTATTTCTGTGGATGGACCGTCGGCCGCACTTTCCCAACTTCCTGCGAACACTCCTGCGATTCGTGCACAAACAATCCACAGGCGCGGTAGTTTGTGCTACTTTCGTTCTCGTCGCTTGTGGGGCCGCCCGAGCGTAGAGGATTCGCGATGGCAGAAGTCGTGCGTATCGCCGGCCCCGAAGAGGCCGTGCCCCAGGCCCTCCCGCAGAATGTCGAGGCGGAAGCGGCTCTGCTCGGCGCTCTGATGATCGACAATAGGCTGGTCGAGGAAGTCCAGCTGAAGCTCCGCCCCGACCATTTCTTTGAGCCGCTTCACGGGCGCATCTACGAATCGATCCTCCGGATGACGGACGCGAATCGAGTGGCAAACCCGGTGACGCTGAAGCCCTTGTTCGACGCCGACGAGTCGATGAAGGAGGTCGGCGGCCCCTCTTATCTCGCGCAGCTCACCGGCTCGGGCGCGGCGGTGATCGGCGCGCGCGATTTCGCTCACCAGATTTACGATCTTGCACTGCTCAGGGCGCTGGTCGGAGTCGGCCGCGACCTGGTCGAAGGCGCGCTCGATACGAGTGAGGATGTTGCCCCCCTCGCTCAGATCGAGCGCGCCGAGACCGAGCTCTACAAGGTCGCGGAAGAGGGGGGAGCCGAGGGCAAGGCGGTAAGCTTCGCCGAGGCGACCAAGGAAGCGCTTCAGATGGCCGAGCGCGCGCTCAACAGCGGCGGCCATTTGTCGGGCCTCACGACCGGCCTCGAAAGCCTCAACACCAAGATCGGCGGGCTTCACCGGTCCGACCTGATCATCGTCGCGGGGCGCCCGGGCATGGGCAAGAGCGCGCTCGGGACCAACATCGGCTTTGCCGCCGCCAAGCGGCTCATGCAGGACGCCGAGGATGGGATCGAGCCGGAGAAATCGGCCGGCGCCGCGGTCGCTTTGTTCAGCCTCGAAATGTCGGCGGACCAGCTTGCGACCCGCATGCTCGCCGAGCAATCGGGGATCAGCTCCGAGAACCTGCGCATGGGCAAGATCACGCAGCAGGAGTTCCGCCAGCTGGCGCGGGCGGCCGCAGAGCTGCAGAGCCTGCCGCTCTACATCGACGACACGCCGGGCCTGACGATCGCCGCCCTGCGGACGCGGGCGCGGCGCCTCAAGCGGCAGAAGGGCGTCGGACTGATCGTCGTCGACTATCTCCAGCTGCTCCAGGGCACTGGCAAGGGAAGCTCGGCCGACAACCGCGTGCAGGAAATCTCGGAGATCAGCCGCGGCCTCAAGCAGCTGGCGAAGGAGCTGAACGTTCCGGTCATCGGCCTCTCGCAGCTCAGCCGCGCCGTCGAGCAGCGCGAGGACAAGAGGCCGCAGCTCTCCGACCTGAGGGAATCAGGCTCGATCGAGCAGGACGCCGACATCGTGCTCTTCATCTACCGCGAGGATTATTATCTCGCGGCCAAGCAGCCTGGCGACGACCATCCCGATTTCGCGGCATGGCAGGAGGAAATGGCGCGAGCTTATGGCCGGGCCGAAGTGATCGTCGCCAAGCAGCGCCACGGCTCGACCGGCAAGGTTCGGCTCAAGTTCGATAGCAGGATTACGAAATTCAGCGACGCCGTGGATGACGGGTATCTCCCCGAAGTGCGCGGCTGAGCGACGAGTCCAGGGGTGGGGGATGAGGGCGCCGGCTTGGTCCGGCGCCCTCTTTCTTTGCCTGTTACGGGCCGAGCTCTTCGCCGGAAGGCTGGTACGGCTTGGGCGCCGGTCCGCGCACCAGCCCGAGAGCCGCGGCGACATCATTGTCGCGGCCGTAGACGTCGGGGCGGAACTGGATACGCGAGCCGTCCCAGAAAGCGGTCCGATAGAACATCCGCACGGGAATCTCGGTCTTCAGCTTCACCCATTTCTCGTCACCGCTCGCGAGCGCCTGCTCGAGCTGGTCCTGCACGCCGTCCTGGCTGGCCAGCATCTCGGCGAACTGCACGGCATTCTCGACCCGGACGCAGCCGTGGCTCCGGTGCCGGTCGGGCAGGGCGAACAGCGCCTTGGCCGGCGTGTCGTGCATGTAGATCTGCTGCTTGTCCTCCATGTCGAACTTGACCATCCCGAGCGAATTCTTGTCGCCCGCTTGCTGGACGTACTTGCCGTTCTCCATCACGAAATCGTTCGCGGCGAGCCACGCCTGGCTCTTGGTCGCCAGCTCCTTCTCCGCGATTGAATCGGGCACTCGCCACTTCGGATTGGCGACGATGCTGGAGAAGGGCGCCTGGATGTCGGGGGTTTGCTTGTCGGGCTCTCCGGAGACGACGTTGCGATGATCGACGTGCTGCCCGTCCCGCCAATAATCGAGGAAAGTGGCGGCCGTGTTCACGTCGATCCGGGTCTTCGGCGGATCGCGAGTGACCCAGCGCAGCCGCTCCATCGCGACGGCGAGCATTCGCGCCCGTCCCGCCGGACCGAGGTTCAGCACGTCGAGCGTATCGCCGCCCACGATCCCATCGGTCTTCATTCCAAACTCGGCCTGCACCTGCTTCACGGCGGCCACCAGGTCGGGTGAGTAGCGCTCTGTCACTGGGTGCGGGTCGCTTGCCTGCTGAGCCCCGGGTTGGGCCGGCGCGGCGAGATAGCCCGTCGCCTTCAGCGCAGCGGCAAGCGCAGGAACGCGCGGGTCGTGGTTGCCCGGCTTGATCGGCTTGCCCTCGGGGATCGGCTGGAATTGCGTTTGCCCGGCGAGCTGCACGTAGTGGATGTGCGCCTGGCTGAGCGCCTTATATTCGTCCGTCTGCGGCGGAAGCGAGGCGAGCCACTGGTCCACGTTTCCATTCTGGATCGCCTGGGCGAGGCCCTGCCGCACGTCGGCGCTGGGCCGGGGGACCGCATAGTCGGCGTTGACCTTGGCCGGGTCGGAATAGCCGTGCGCCAGCGCCTCGGCATATTTCAGGGCCGCCTGGGTCAGAACGGCGAAGCGCTGCGAATCGTCGTTCGGCAGGTCGCCTTTTAGGAAGAGATCCGGCTTGAGGCCATTGGCCGGCGCCTGCTGGATCGCCTCGAGGAGCTGCTTCTCGGTCTTCTTCGTCCAGGCGAGCTGCGCCTCGGACTCGGATGTGCCGGCCTGGTTGGAGGAATTGGAGCTGCGCTCACACGCCGCGAGCGAGATGCTGAACAGGGCAAGGATGACGGCCTTGCCGGCCGATGGACGCATTTTCACGAGGCCCTGAACGCTACGGCCGCCGAATTCGATCCAACTAGTCCTCGAGCATGTTCGGGTCGGCGAGTCCCTGGTCGATGGTCGCGCGGGGGCGGTCGGCCTCGCTGCTCGTCACCGGATAGGCGCAATAATCGGCCGCGTAGAAGGCGCTCGGGCGATGGTTGCCGGACAGGCCGACGCCACCGAACGGAGCATTGGACGGAGCGCCGTTGGTCGGCTTGTTCCAGTTGATCACTCCGGCGCGGACCAGCGCCCAGAATTTGTGGAACTGGTCGGGAGTCCCGCCGACGAGGCTGGCGGCGAGGCCGTAGCGAGTGTTGTTCGCTTCCTCGATCGCCGCGTCGAAGTCGCGGACGCGGATGATTTGCAGCACCGGCCCGAAAATCTCCTCGTCCGCGCGGTCCTTGACGTCTGTCACGTCAATTACCGCGGGGGTAAGGAACGGCCGCCCTTCCACAGGCCGCTTCAGCTCGCGCAGGACCCTGCCGCCGTGGGAGACGAGGGCCTTCCATTGCTCTTCGACCTGCGCAGCGGCGCCTTCGTCGATCACAGGGCCCATGAAGGGCTGCGGATCCGCGAAGGGGTCGCCGACGATCAGCCGGCCGAGCAGCTCCTGCACAGCGTCGAGCAGCGCCCCTTCCTTGCCGTCTTCGACGATCAGGCGGCGAGCGGCGGTGCAGCGCTGCCCGGCCGAGAGATAGGCCGACTGGACGACAATCGCCGCGGCGGCGTCGATGTCTTTCGGATGCCAGACGACGAGCGGGTTGTTGCCGCCAAGCTCGAGCGCGAGGATCTTGTGGGGAGTGTCGGCGAACTGCTTGTGAAGCGACATTCCGGCGCGCGCCGAGCCGGTGAAGAGCAGGCCGTCGATACCGGGCTCGGCGGCAAGGGCCTTACCTTCGTCCGGCCCGCCGATGAGCAGCCGTACAACGCCTTCGGGGATCTTCGCCTCGTGGAAGCAGTCGACGAGGAACGCGCCGCTCGCCGGGGTCTTCTCCGACGGTTTGAAAACTACCGCGTTGCCGGCGATCAGCGCGGGGACAATGTGACCGTTGGGAAGGTGCGCGGGGAAATTGTAGGGGCCGAGCACCGCGAGAACGCCGTGCGGCTTGTGCTTGATGGAAATCTTGTTGCCCATGGCCGCTTCGAGCTTCCGCTGCGGAGTGCGCTCGGAATAAGCGGCGATCGAAATTTCGACCTTGTTGACGACCGCGGCGACTTCGGTCTTCGCCTCCCAGAAGGGCTTGCCGGTCTCGCGCGCGATCAGCTGCGCAAATCCATTCTCCTCCGCCCGAACCACGTTGGCGAAGCGGCGAAGCGCCTCGATTCGGTAGGAAGGGGAGTGCGCCGCCCATGCGGGAAAGGCCTCGCGCGCTGCAGCGACCTCGGCCGCCGCGTCGCCGATCTTGCCCGACCAGATTTCCTCTCCGGTCGCGGGGCTCGTGGACTTCAATGTGTCGGGCACGGCCTTCCGGTCCACCACCAATGCGTCGTCGTCAAGCTGCTGTTGCATAAAGCTCCATTCGCTCCCCCCTCCGCGCTCATTTCAATGACGCTACGCGTTGCCGGAATCTTGCAGGAGCGCCTCGCCCATACGCCTGATCGCGTTAACTTTGCGTTTAATTAATTCCCAGTCGTCGCGCTCCGCAATGGCCGACCAGATCGCCTCGACTTCCTCGATGTCCATCGAGCAGGGCTCGGAGTCCGACCAATATTGGTGCCCTCGGGCGGCCGGCTCTTCGCGGCCCTCCAGAGCCTTCGCAAGGGCTCGGAACGGCTCGGAGGCATAAGACTCCTCTCCGGGATCGCGGCCGCCGCGCCAGTCGAAGAAGATGCGGTCGATGGTCTTCTCGCGCGTCGCCAGCGCACGGATGAGAGCCGCGGCGAGGTCGCGGTCGTGCTGGCCGCCGCGCGGGGCGGCGCCGAGACGCCGGAGCATGGCCTCGACCAGCGCATCTTCGAAGCGGCCGCTCCAGCCGCCCAGAATGTCCGAAAGGGGCGGCGCTTCGGCGACCAGCGAAAGGCAGCCGGCGAGCTGAGCGAGGTCCCAGTGAATGGCCTCGGGCTGCCGGCCGAAGGAGTAAAGGCCGTAATGGTCGAAATAGGCGGCGGTGAAATCGGGGTCCCATTCAGGGGTGAAACGCCACGGGCCATAGTCGAAGCTCTCGCCCGTCACGTTGATATTGTCGCTGTTGAGCACCCCGTGGACGAAGCCGGCGGCCATGTAGGAGGCGGCCAGGCTCGCGGTTGCGCTGCTGACGAGATCGAACAGGCGCAGCGCATTCTCTTTGTCGTCGCTTGCCGGAGGCTCGCCGAAGAGATTCTCGAGGCAGTAGCGGACGAGCCTGTTGATGTTCTCGGCCTGGCCGAAGAAAGCGAGCCGCTGGAAGGTCCCGATGCGGATGTGCCCGTGGCTGAGGCGGGTGAGCACCGAGGAGCGCGTCGGCGACGGCTCGTCGCCCCGCTCGAGCTCCTCGCCGGTCTCGAAGAGGGCGAAGGTCTTCGAGGTGTTGACGCCAAGCGCCTCGAGCATTTCGGTCGCGAGGATCTCGCGCACCCCGCCCTTGAGCGTCAGTCGGCCGTCGGCATGGCGGCTGTACGGCGTCTGCCCCGAACCTTTCGTTCCAAGGTCGAGCAGGCGGTCCCAGTCGTCGCGAAGCTGCGCGAAGGTGAAGCCGCGGCCGTCGCCGATCTCCGGATTGTACACCCGGAACTGATGGCCGTGGTACCGCAGCGCCAGGGGCTCGGTGAGGTTGTCCGGGAGCGATTCGAAGCGGCAGAAGTGCCGGGCACAATCTTTAGTCTCGAAATTGAGGCCGACGCGCGTGGCCCAGCGCTCGTTCAGGAACCGCGGCTCGCAATTCGGGAAGCGCGCCGGCTCGACGGCGTCGTAGAAATCTGTCCCTAGCGTCAGGATCTTAGGGTCCGGGCGATAGCTTGCCATGAGTTCGCCTAGCTGGTGGCGCTGTGCGAGTTGCGCTAGTCCGCGCCGCCCATGACCAGCAAGAGCGAAGCCATTGTCGAGCAATTGCGGGCCTGGGGCCTGACCCTGCCTGGCGCGCACCGCAAGTCCCCCTGGCCCGATCACGACGATCTGGCAGTGAAGGACAAGACCTTTGCGTACTTGCCGCGGGAGGGGAAGGAGTTCAGCCTTTCGGTGAAGCTGCCGTACACCGGTTATGAAGCGCTCCAGCTGCCTTGGGCAAAGCCGACCGCCTACGGCCTGGGAAAGAGCGGCTGGGTCAGCTTCAATCCGCCCCCCGATGAGATACCCACTCTCGACGAGCTCAAGGCCTGGCTCGAGGAAAGTTATCGCGCCCAGGCTCCGAAGAAGTTGGTCAGGGAACTGGACGAGCGGCTCTAGCCCATCACCTGCTTCATCTTCTGAAGGGCAGAGCTGTCGGGCTCGTCCGCGGAGATGGTGGCGGCGAGCCTTGCGGCGCGATCGAAGAGCAGGACGGTGCTGGTGTGCATCATCTGCTGGCCCATGGGCGCCTGCGGGACCGCTTCGGCATAAATGCCGTACTGCTTCTTCACCTCGTCGATCTGCGTCTTCGAGCCGGTGAGGCCGATGATCGGCGCATTGAACAGGGAAGCGTATTGGCCGACCTCCTTCGGCCCGTCATTCGCCGGATCGATGGTCACGAAGACGATGTTCAGCGCCTGGTCGTTTGCCGCCTCCCGCCGCAGCTTGACAAGGCGCGACAGAGTCATCGGGCAGACGTCGCCGCAGCGCGTGAACCCGAAATAGATGGCGTAGGGCTTGCCCGCGAGCCGCTCGCTGGAGAAGGGCTTTCCATCGGCGCCGACGAGGGTGAACCGCCCGCCGAA